>JBOGWW010000143.1:0-13673 GCA_050693655.1 Actinomycetota bacterium
GTACTCGCCAGTAGAGGGCCGAGGCCGCGCCGAACTCCTCGGACGACCATGGACGGCGCCCCCAGAATTCTCCCAGACCCCGTTGCGATCGAAGAGCCTGCTCCACGACGAGGAAGTGCAATAGATCGGTGCCGGCCACCGCAGCGGGATGCCAGGCGTCCCAGTCGATCACCCCGCTCAACCTGCCGCTGCGACCCAGGACGTTGCCGCTCCAGAAGTCGCCGTGACGCATCATGCCTGGAAACCCTTGCAGTACCGCAGCGATCTCATCGCCCAGTGGGGTCACCACGGAGGCGTGGTCCGGTAAGGCCGAAGCGATCACACCTGCATCTGATGCAGGGGCGGTGCCCGGCCCTCCGCTCCGAGGCAGGCGCGAGCAGAAGGTTGCAAGGTCTGCCACCAGAGGGGGAGTGATCCGGCGAGGACGAGCGCCGCTCAGCATCGACTCACTCGTCCACGATGCGCCGGCGACCTCACCGCCCCCCAACCGCCGGGGTGCAAAGGGGACCTCGTCCCGCCCGAGGAGCTCGAGCGCGCCCGAGGAGTGACCCGGGTCGCTGGGAGTGTCCACCAAGCCCGCTCTGACCAGCACTCTCCGCCCATCCGCCGCGTCGAGCACGAAGAGTGCGGAGCCTCCGGACGCGGGGCGGAAGTCGGTCACACGACCGGTCGCGCCGGCGGCCCCGGCGACCTCGTCGATCACCCGGTGGTCCCCACGGCCGTCCGGGGTGACCATCTCGACCAGCAACCCTCCGAGGAGGGTTTTGCGAAGCCCGTTACGAAGCATGCCCGGACGGATCGAGCTCGGATGCCACCTGTGCCATGCGACGACGGCGAGGGGCTCGGGAGGCTCGTTTCGGAGGCTGCGCAGCGCACGCTCGCGCTCGAGCGCGTTCTGAGCCAATCGGGGCCCCTGAGTACCGGAGGGGAGCGGGGGCCGACCCCATACGATCGCATCCGCACCGTAGACGGCGGATCGGTCGAGGGTGTACCGCCGGTCGGTCTCGAGCACGCGACCCGACGACTGCGGCTGGGCGGGCAGCAGCAGGCGGGCCAGTGCCTCGAATCTCCCGGCCTCAGGTCCGCTGCTGCGATACATCGACCTCCAATTGGTTGTCAGGCGCGAGCCGGCGCTACCGACGACTCAGACGCCAAAAGTATCGGCCAAAGTGGGTTCCCGAGTCCTCGTACTTTGGGTATTTTTGGGGCTCGGTTGAGGTTTTACAAGCTCGCCGGGAACCGGCGGGCGTGCTCCTGGCGGTCACCTCACTCCTCCGGCTAGCTCGGTGGACGGCGGAAAATGCGTGGGTGCAGATGTGAGGTTCCGTGACAGCAGCGTCAGAAGTTGGTTTTTTTTATCAGTTGAGGAGGTTTGAGTGAAACGCACAGCTCTAGTCGCCGGTGCCGGAGGCTTCATCGGGCATCACATGGTCAAGTTCCTGAAGGCACGGGACTACGACGTGAGAGGCGTCGACATCAAGGCGCCGGATTTCGAAGAGTCGGCGGCGGACGACTTCCGCATCCTCGATCTCAGACTGCGCGAGGACTGCATCGAGGCGACCCGCGATATGGATCACGTGTATCAGCTCGCCGCGGACATGGGCGGGATCGGCTTCATCTCCGGCAACCACGCGGATGTCGCACGGAACAACATCCTGATCAACGCTCACATGCTCGAGGCCTCGGAGCTGAACGGCACCACGCGCTACTTCTACTCGTCGTCGGCGTGCGTATACCCGATGTACCGCCAGGCCACGCCCGATATCGGAGGCCTCAAGGAGGCGGACGCTTACCCCGCCGAGCCGGAAGAGGGCTACGGCTGGGAGAAGCTCTACGCCGAGAAGATGTGCCAGTACTACGACGAAGAGGGGAGGTTCCCAACGCGCGTGGCCCGCTTCCATAACGTCTACGGTCCGCTGGGGACCTACGACGGGGGTCGCGAGAAGGCTCCCGCCGCCATCTGCCGAAAGGTCGCGCTCGCCGAAGACGGCGGTGAGATCGAGGTGTGGGGCGATGGGCTTCAGACGAGATCCTTCATGCACATCGACGACTGTGTCGAGGGGATCTACCGAATCATGCAGTCCGACTACGCGCCACCCCTCAACCTGGGGACCGAGGACATGGTTTCGGTCAATGAGCTCGTTGATCTCGTCGCCAAGGTCGCAGGGAAATCGATAACCAAGCGCCATGACCTCTCCAAGCCGCAGGGAGTCCGAGGCCGCAACAGTGACAACTCGCTCCTGACCGAGATCCTCAACTGGGGGCCCTCGACCAGCCTCGAGGATGGCCTCACGCCCACCTACGCCTGGATCGAGGAGCAGGTAAAGAAGCCTGCGACGGTGGCGGCGAACGCCGGATAGCCCAACAGCTCCTGGGTCTCCTAGAGGACTTGGTCTAGAGGAGCTCACCCCCGGTAGCTTCCCGTCGAGGGCGGGTCTGGCCACCGCGCGCTCGCCGGCGCCGGGTACTTAGCCGCGCAGACAAAGGGTTCCGCTCGTGGGTTTGGGTCGCCTTTTAATCGTAGCCCCATGGGAGCTCGGTTTGCTGTGTGAGCCCTGCCTCCCTCGACAGGGTGGAGATCCATACCCGATAGGGGGAGTGTGCGACCAGTCACTTTATGCGATCTTGGAGAACTCATGACATATGTAACCTTTCGTATAGGCGGCGACGGAGTCTGAGTGGAAATCATCTACCTGTGGTTCGCGCTCTCGGTCGGCTTCGGTCTCGGGTGGATCCTGCGCTCGTGCTTCACGAAAGCGCGACGCCCAGCTTTACACCACGAGACGATCGACCTTCGGCTTGATGCCGACGCCGAGGCGGGTGGCGCGCGACGTTCAGGGGTTGCGGCGGGGGGGTAAGGCGCGACCGGTTCAGCCGTGAGAGAGGCGGACGCACAGGGATAGGACACACAGCCGGGTCATGGGTGCTAGCTCTTAATTTTTGGTCGTTTGAAGACCCGCCGCTCACAAGAGAGGTCAGCACCGCGCCCGACGCCTAGCCGGCACCAGTTCCAGATAGCGCCGTCCGATGACGAACGCGCTGGGTTGGTCCTTCAGCAAACTCGCAAGCCGTTCGGGGGTATCGACTCCTGCCAGTAACGGCCAGATGAAGGAGCGGGCCAAGAGCGTCGCACCCACTCCCGGGGCCCCCGTCAGCGGGTTTGGTCAGAACTTTTGGCCCCGAAGACCCGCGCGAATCGACTCATTTGGGACCAGGGAGCCACGGGGCTCTCAGGGTCGGTGGGCATTGCCCACGAATGCGACGACCGCGCTAGGGCGGCGTCGAGGCGCGCGCCGGAACCCCCACACCCGGGAGTGCATGCGGATGGTCCCGGAGGGCCTGGGTAAGCTACGTCGATGGTTCTAGAAGTCCCGACTCCGGGTGCAGCCCCCGTCGCGACGGGCCCATCATCGATGTCGACGCTGTTCGTGGTGGTGCTGTTCGCAGGGCTCTTCCTCCACGAAGGGGTAACGCCGTTGCCATGCTGGGTGTAAGCGTCGTGGCCGTCGGAATTGCGATCATCGGCCTGTCCTTCAGGGACAGGACAGCTTCACAGGGGGGATAAGAATGAAGGCGTTGATCCTCGCCGGGGGATTCGGTACCCGGATGAGACCGCTCACCTACACACGTCCCAAACATCTCCTGCCTATCGCGAACGTGCCCCATATCGAGCATATCTTCGACTTGCTGCAGCGCCACGATGTGAACGAGGCGGTGTTGCTCACCTCGTACCTCGCCGACGCCTTCGACGAAACCGTGGCGCGCGCGGCCGACAGAGGTCTCAAGCTCGAGATCACGCACGAGGCGGAACCGCTTGGTACCGCTGGGGCCCTCCGAAATGCCAAAGACCTGGTGGGAAACGAGACCTTCTTGACGTTCAATGGTGACGTCTTGACCGATTTCGACCTCGGCGATGCCCTTCGCTTCCACGACTCACGAGGAGCGGAGACCACTTTGGTGCTAACGCCCGTCGAAGACCCAAGTGCGTTCGGCGTGGTTCCGACCGATTCGGAGGGCCTCGTCCAGGGGTTCATCGAGAAGCCGCCGCCCGGCGAAGCACCAACCAATCTCATCAACGCGGGCATCTACGTAATGGAGCCGAGCGTGCTGGACCGCATCCCCGAGGGGCAGGTCTACTCGGCCGAGAGAGAGCTGTTTCCGGCGATCGCCGCAGACGGGTTCATGTACGCCCTGAGATCGGATGCCTACTGGATGGACTTAGGGACACCTGAGAAGTTCCTCCAGGCCAATGTCGATGCTCTCGAGGGACGCTACGCGTGCGACGCGGTGCCGGAGCCGGGCCCGGGGCGCTTCCTTGTGGGTGTGGGGGCCGAGATTCAAGACGGCGCCCGAGTATCCTCCTCTTGCTTGGGATCGGGAACCCGCATCGGGGCCGGCTCGAGCGTCCAACGAGCGGTCTTGTTGCCGGGCGTGGTCGTGGGTGCTAATGCAACGATCGACAACGCCACCCTGGGCGAGGGTGTCTGCGTTGCCCCAGGCGGAAGGGTGACCGGCGTCGCGATAGGGGATAACGAGATGGTCCATGCGAGCTGACTACGGGAAAGAGGAGAGGGATGCGAATTCTAGTCACCGGGGCTGCTGGGTTTATCGGCTCGCATCTCACGGACGCGTTGCTGGCGGAAGGTGACGAGGTCATTGCAGTCGACGATCTCTCGTCGGGAGCCCTCAGGAATCTGGCCGATGCGCGCCGCCCCGGCCCGGGTGATTTCAGCTTCCATCGGGTCGACATAACCTCAGGCGCCATCGGCGATGTGATCAAGCGTGAGCACCCAGAGGTCATCTGCCATCTTGCTGCGCAGGTTGACGTTCGGAAGTCGGTGGCCGAGCCGGTGTTGGACGCCATGGTCAACGTCATCGGAACGCTCAACATTCTCCAGGCGGCGGCCGAGGCGGGCACCAACAAGGTCGTCTTCACCTCCTCTGGAGGGTGCATCTACGGGGAGCCGGTCCAGGAACGCCTTCCGGTCACCGAGCAACAGATCTACTGGCCCGAGGCCATGCCCGAATCTCCTTACGGTGTGTCGAAGAGGGTGATGCTCGACTATCTCCGCTATTACCGGGCCACCAAGGGACTCGACTACACGGCTCTGGCGCTGGCCAACGTCTACGGACCTCGCCAGGAGCCGGCCAGCGAGGTCGGGCTCGAGGGACAGGTGGTTGCGATTTTCTGCAGGCGGATGCTGGCAAAGCGGCCCACCACGATCTACGGAGATGGATCGCAGACACGGGACTTCGTGTACGTCGACGACGTCGTGTCGGCCTTTCTGGCCGCCCGTACCAGAGGTGGAGGAGAGCTGGTGAACATTGGAAGCAATTCCGAGCTGTCGGTCAACGCCCTGCACGCACGACTCGTTGACCTGACGGGAGCCAGCTTCGAGCCTACTTTCGCCCCGGCGCGACCGGGAGAGTTGCAGCGCATCTACATCGACAACACGAAAGCGGCCGAAGTCCTTGATTGGAGACCTTCGGTGGCGTTGGACGACGGCCTGAAGCAGACCGTCGCCTGGTTCAGGAACGCCTCATAGGAGTTGCCGGTCAGACCTGCTGGGCGTCGCTCCTGCGGGAGCGCGCGAATCGCATGGTCACGATACCCAAACCAATCGTTCCCACTCCGAGCAGGACGAACAGGGCGATATCTCCCCCGGTAAACGGGAGTACGCCGTCGTCCTCGGCGTCCTCGACGCTGCCGAGGACCTCGGGGTCGCGCTCGAGCTGGTTCGGTGCGACTCCAGGGGGGTTATCGGACGACCCGCCCGGTGCTGCGATAGCAGGAACGAAGACGCCCATTAACGCCACAACTGTGAGCGCCGCCAAGACGACTCTAAGACTCCTCATAGCTGGCCCTTTCTGACGGATTGTCGGTCGAGCATACGAGGATCGATCGGCCGCTTCTACCACTTTCTGCAAAATCTCGCCGGCCGCGCGCACGTGTTCTGTCTCTTACGACCGATTTGGGGCATTTCTGGGCGGGCCAACCTCTCGCACGGGATCAAAACGCGCGCTTCTAGCCACCCTGAAAGCTCCGGCGTGGGAGATTAGCCGGAATGAAGCTCAAGATCACTCTCGTTTCGCTAGGCCTCTTACTCGGAATCACGGCGGTTAGTGCATACGTCATGATCTCGGCGAGCCTGGACCTCATGGCCGCCCGGCGCGTCTTGACCGGAGGTGCGCTTCGCATGGAGGCCCCGCCGCTCGACGAAGCACGAGCCCATCTCCAGGGTGCCGAATCGAGGTTCGAGTCGCTGCCCGCGCGCCTCGTCGGCTGGCTCCCGGTCGTCAGGCAGAACTTCTCCGCCATCCGAAGCGTGGCCGAGGGAACGCTGGGTCTGCTGGAGCCCGCGGAGGAGATGCACGGCGCGATTGAGGGCCTAGAGGCCGGGGGACTGGTGTCCGAAGGCTCCTTCAACCTGACCCTGCTGGGCGGACTCGAGGTCCCCCTGCGCAACGAGGTCGAGGCACTGTCGGAGCTCGCGGCCACGATCGAGCGTCATAGGAATGGATGGCTCGCACCGCCCCTGTGGTCCGTGATGGACGATCTCCTCGACCAGGTAGAGGAGCTCGAGACCTCGACCTCGGCTGCTGCGGAGATGGTCGGGCTTGCCCCGTCCCTGCTGGGCGCGACCGAGGAACGAACCTACCTGGTGGCGCTCCTCAATAACACCGAGCTTCGGGGCGGGGGTGGGATCCTCTCCGGAGTCGGATCCCTGAGCGTGCGCGACGGAAGGATCTCCTTGAACCGGTTCCAGTACTACAAGCAGCTCGCAGACCCTCCGCCCTATCGACGTGTTCCCGCACCCACCGACTTCAAGAAACGCTTCTCTTCCTATAGCGCCGATACCACGCGCTGGGTGACGACGAGCTCCTCGCCCGATATGCCGGATGTTGCTCTGGTGGCGAGTCGCCTCTTCGAGCTCGTCAAGGGGGTCGAGACCGACGGGGTGATCTTCATCGATCCACGCGGGCTCGCGGCGATGCTTCCTCCGGGCGCGTCGATCGACGTCCCGAACACGAATACGTCGGTGACCGCGGCCGATCTTCCCGACTACGTCTACCGCGGGGCCTATGCGGAACTCGGACGAGCCTCAGATCGCAGAAGAGACTCCTTGATCGGTCTAGGGGAGGCTGCAGTTCGAGTCATCCTCGATCGCGGCTTCAAAGGAATGGGTCGCTTCCGATCGATGGGGGCGGCCGTGGCCGGAGGCCACATCAGCTTCGTTTCCTTGCACCAGGACGAAGAGCGTGCGCTGGCAGACGCGGGGATCGCTAGAGACCTCGGAGATCCAGAGGGGGACGCCGTCCTCGCCACCGTTCAGAACATCGGAGGCAACAAGTTCGATTCCTATGCACAACGATCGATTGATCACGCGTGCAGAGTCGAGCCGGACACACCTACCCGATGTAGGACCGTGGTTGGGATCCAGAACCGAACACCGCGAGGACTGCCCTTCGGGGATCCGGACGAACCCTACGCCCTCTTCAAGAACGTCGTCGAGATACACGTCCCCTCAGAGGCCGAGTTGCTCGCCGTGAACTCGGGAGGCTCCCCGGTGGACTACTTCACCGAGAGGGAAGACGGCTTCACTGCGGTTGGGCTCCCGGTCGAGCTACCTAGAGGCCGAGAGCTGAGTATCTCGGTGTCCTACGAACTCCCGCCATCGGATGAGTACGTTCTCGAGATCTTGCCTCAGCCTCTCGTGGAGGATGCCCGGCTCGAAGTAGAAGTGGAGTTCCCCGACCACTGGGCCGTCGAAGGCCCCGAGGATTCGCAGCGAAACGGAGCCTTCACGTGGGCGGGAGAACTCGACCGGACGCTGGTGTTCGAGGCGCGCCCGGACGAGAGGACTGGGTGGGCGTCACTGTGGGCCGGAGTGAGTCGGTTGTGGTGACACTACCGTTCTGAGGTCATCGAGAAAGGAGAGAATCCCGGTCGACGGAGCTCGTGTGTTGGTATTTTCTTACGTTCTCGGTCTGCATGAGGACGGATTAAGGAGAAATCGATCCCCTTGACCCCGGAAGAGGCGGTCGGCGACTCTCTCCATAACCTGCGCGTAGTGATCGTGGACGATCACACGCTCTTCGCCGACGCCATGAGCGCGACACTCGTGGGTTGGGGGGCCGAGACGGTCGGGATCGCGGGCAATGCGGAGGAGGCCCTCGGCCTCACCCGGCGGCAACAACCGGGACTGGTGCTGGTGGACCCCGACCTGCCCGACGGTGACGGCGTCGGGCTCGGTGAGAAGCTGATCGCCGGAAACCCCGGCTCGAAGGTCGTAGCCGTCACCGCGCTCAAGGACGTCGAGACCGTGGCCGCGGCCGTTCGGGCGGGCTTCCACGGTTACATCATCAAAGACACGTCTCTGAGCCAGTTCCTCACGTCGCTCTCGGCGATCATGGGAGGACAGGTCGTCATGCCTCAGTCTCTGGCGAGCATCGCCATGGGGATGCGAACGCGGGAGGAACGTGAGGCCGAACTCTTGATCCAGCAGCTAACCGCCCGCGAACTCGAGGTACTCTCGCTCCTCGTCAAAGGGCAGCGCGGCGCAGAGATCGCCCGGCGGCTGTCGGTCAGCGTCAATACCGTCAGAACCCACATCCATAACGTCTTGAGCAAGCTGAAGGTTCATTCTCAGCTCGAGGCCGTCGCCCTCGCCGGGCGCCTCGGCTTGGTCGACCTTCCGGCCTTCCTCGGCCATCGCAACAAGCTGCGAGACGGTGGCCGGGGTCCTTAGGACAGCGGTTTGCGTGAGGTGGCAAGACGCCGGGCGGTGCTCCATAGGTCCAGGAAGAAGGGGGCGGGATCCCTCCACTCGAAGACCGCGTCCCTCCGGCAGCCTCGCCACGATCTCCGCCACTCCCTAAGCGTCAACTCCTTTCGGCGCCAGTAGTAGAGCGCCGATTGGAAGTCGTGCCGCAAATAGATCCACTTGGCCCCACGGTACTTCTGCTCGCGATTCTCAGGCAGTGGCAGACCGACGCTGTCGCAATACTTGGTAAAGAGGAGCTCAACTCCTCCTATCTCCGCGATAGCGGACCTGCCCGTGGGTCGTCCTATGTTCGGCTCGATGATGACGTGCCGCCCGGTTCTGCGATCCTGTTTCATCTCGAGATAGCCGAGCCCGCGAAATCTTGCGTCGCCGAACAGCCGAAGCGTCGTCTCCAGAACGATCTCGTTGCGGCACTCCTCACCCAGCGAACTCGTGCCTGCCTCCGGGCGCCATTGTCGGACCTTGCGCGCCACAAAGGTGACCAGGGGCTTCGAGCCCTCGTCGTAGTAACAGTTGCACGAGTAGAGATCTCGGTCCGAGCCCTCGACCCATTCCTGCACAAGCAAGGTCTTGGCCCACGGCGCGAGACGATCGTAGAGCTCGAGCAGTTCTGACGGGCTGGAGGCTCTGTAGACCTTCGCCAGTCCCTCCCCCTCCCAGATGTCGGTGCGGACGGGAGGCTTGAGTATCACGGGAAAGGCGAAAGTCTCCGATGCTTCTTCGGCATCCGCCCGTTGATAGAGAAGGCGCGTGGCAGGAACGGGCAGCTCGTGCTCCACCGCGTACTTGTAGAAGCTCGCCTTGTCGACAAGGAGCTCTACGACCTCCGGATCTGGAAGCACGACGTGATACCAGGGCTTCAGCCTGCTGCGATTTCGAGAGATCAATAGGACACTGGGATCGGTGCAGGGGAACAGAACCGCTTTCTGGTCGAGACTCGGACCGAGCGCGATCAGAACGTCTATGAAAGCCTCGGTGGATGTGTTGGCTGGCATGACCGTGCGGCAAGCGCGCGAACGACAGGAGAAATGCTGCGGATTACTGGCGATGCCCACCACCGGGATGTTATGGCGCGCCAGGATGCGAGCCGTCTGCAAACCGGTGACGCAATCGAGGCCGATGACAAAGGCGGACGGCAGGGATGATCGCTTTGCGATGCTCATACCGGCTTGCTACTCAGCACGTTCCTCGAGCTCTATGGTTTCCTTGGTCTGCACAAGCTCGAAGACGTGGTTGACCGTTGCGATGTGAGGATCGACGGAAGCCGGCTTCCGTTCACGACCCAACGTCTCCAGCGTCTCTTCGATGGCGCGCACAGCTGCGCGCATGGGCTGATTTGCAAGGATCACCATGTTGAATCCCTTCTGGCGCAGTTCATCGGCCGTGAAGGTGGGATACAGCGTCGGCACCGCGACCAATGGGACGCTTCCTCCCTCGCTCGTCCAGCGCTCGAGGAATTCGTCGACCTCGGCGAGGGTCTTATCGCGTGAATGAATGAGGACTGCATCTGCCCCCGCTTCCGCGTAAGCAAAGGCGCGCTCCAAGGCATCGTCCACGCCGTAGCCGGCGATTAGGGCCTCTACGCGTGCGATGAACACGAAGTTGTCCGTTTCCAGGGCGTTCTTAGCCGCCCTGATCCGCTTTGACTGTTCGAGGGTCGGAATCAAGGCGCGCCCTGAGTCCCCCTGAAAGAGACTGTTGCGCTTGGGAAAGTTGTTGTCCTCGATAGAGATGCCGGCAATGCCCATTCGTTCGTATTCCCTGGCGGTCCGCACGACATTAGAGAAGCCTCCGTAGCCGTTGTCACAGTCGGCGATGACCGGGAGGCGAGTTGCTGCGTCGATGCGGCTCGCCGTCTCGAGGGCCTCAGTCATCGTTATCAGGTTGAGGTCCGGCAGCGCGAACGCCATGGTCGACACACCGAAGCCACTCACCCAGACGGCATCGAAGCCATGTGAGTCGATCAATTGAGCCGTCATCGCGTCGTGAGCGCCCACCGCGACAACCGGTGAATCACTACTCAGCCCTTGCCTCAGTGCGTTTCTCTTTGCGTCTGCTGTGTTCATTTTGGTTCCCTTCTTGTCGATGGTCGTAACGCCGCCTCGGGCCTATGCAACTAGTTCGCCGTCTTTCGCCTCTTCTTCGATCCGCCCATCGATAAAGGATTCGATTATTCGGATCACGCGCCTGCCAATGGCGCGCTGCGAGTCGGTCGCCATGGCGCCGATGTGCGGAGTGAGGACGACGTTCGGCAGCTCTGCCAGCAGCGGGACGATGCCCTCACCTTCTCGCTTGTGGACATCGAGCGCGGCACCTCGAAGACGGCCCGGCTGCGTCAGCTCGGCATACAGCGCATCCTCGTCGACGACGCCACCACGGGCGGCGTTGATGAGAAACGACCCCGATTTCATGCGAGCGAGACTGGATGCGCCCATCATGTGGTAGGTCGCTTCGGTCAGGGGCACGTGGAGTGTGAGAAAGTCGGCCTCGGACACGACCGTGCTGCAGTCGGTCAGTGTGATTCCTCTCGCTGCGAGCTCGGTGGCACGAGTGTCGGACCCGTGCTCCACGCATCCGATGACGCGCATGCCCCATGCGACCCCTAGATCTCCGACATGACAGCCGATGTTTCCTGCGCCGAGGATGCCCAATGTCTTGCCGGAGACGAGCGGACCCCCCAGATCGTGCTTGGGCCAATGCCCCTGCCGAATCAACCGGTCCGCGAGCGTTACGTTGCGGGCCAGCGAAAGCAACAAGCCGAAAGTCAGCTCCGCGACCGCCTGAGCGCCCGGCCCTGGTACCCGCACCAGCCGCAGGTCGTGACTTCGAACGCCGGCCAGATCGATGTTGTCGAGCCCAGAGCCCGCGCGGACGAGCAGCCGGAGGTCCGATGCGGATTGCAGCAGCTCCTCGGACACCGTGACCCCACTTCGAAAGATGAGAACCTCCCGATCGGCGATCAAGCCAGGCAGTTCCCCGGCGTCCGGTTTGAATGCACAACGAACGTCATGGTCGCGGGAGAGGGAATCGATCGATTCCGGGTGGATGGGACTTATAAGAAGGATCTTCATAGGCCTCTTTCGCTCACTGTTCTCGTGTTTCGGAAGTTGATGATTATGTCGGCTACTTCGCGCTTGACCTTGTCCTTCGGTTGGGTTGCGTCCACCAGAGCAAAGTGAGGGAAGAGGTCGCGCATCTGGAGGTACTCCTGACGCCGACGCTCCAAGAACTCCCTGGTCGTTTCTCTCTTACGATCAAAGAGTATTTCTACCGGTGCGTCCAGATAGATCACCAGATCGGGCTTGGGATACGCCCGGCTCAACAGGAGACCGTGAATCCGATTGGCCAGGGGGCGCCGCCCGTAGGCTTGGGCGACGTCGTAGGCGTAGTAGTCGCAAAAGAAGTGACGGTCGAATACGACGACGCGGCCTTTGAGTTGATGACGCCAGGCGATCGCCTGCCGAAACCACTCCTCGCCCACCCAATTCGCCATTCGCAACCCAGACTTGATGGATTTCGCAATTCTTCGGGTGATCCCTCCTCCGGGATTGGGCATCTGGTGAGGATCGACCGACGCGACCATGTCCTGACCACGCCCGCTCAATCGCTTTAGGGCGAGGATCAGCCTTGTCGTCGGAAGCATGACCTTGCTCGCGTCCAGGTTCACTCCCATGTATACCGAATGCGTACGAAAAGGGAGAGAGGAGGGAAGCTCACGGCTTATGGTCGTCTTGCCCGCGCCGTCGGGCCCGATCAAAGCGACGGTGAACGTCCCGGCACGCGGTCGTTCGGCGCGCCGGACCCTCAACACCTCACCCCTTTCGTTCGCCAACTCACTCACACGTACTTTGACATCGCATGGAACAGCTCAGGTATGGGCGCCGGATAAGGATGAACAACGGTGAATGCTTCTGTGTCCTTCAAGGCGTTCTCCAAGAGGCTCTTCTGGATATCGGCCGCGCCCTCGAGGAGTGGACTCATGGCATCGGGGAACGCAAAGCGGAACCTCAGATACTCGGCGAGAAAGTTCAATCGCTCGAACTCCAGCGAGAAGACCATGCGGCGAGCGATCTCCTCGGAGTCCGAGGGCCGAACCTCAACCGTAGAGCTCTCATGGCTGACGACAAAGAAGACCTTGTCGAGACTTCCCTCGAGCGCGCACTTCGGCCCCCCGAACAGCGTGTGGGGGGGGATGTGTACGAAGCGTTGACGCTCGACCAGTGAGTCCAAACGCGCCAGGGGCCGTCCGCCGAAACGGGTTCCTCGATGCCCGGCCGACGCGGCGCGCGCCGCGGAGTGGGCCGAGTTGAGGGCTCGGAGCCGCATCTGATCCTTTCGATCGACGCGCGCTCGGTAGCGGGGGAGGTCCTGCAGGTGCCAATCCCACACTCTGATTGGTTCGGGGATCCCCCAGAGACTGCGTCCGTCGGAACCGATGTAGATCCATTCGTCCCCGATGTAGTTGGCGCCATTGGACATGAAAGCGAACAGGGCCTCCGTCTTGCCACCTTTGGCCCATCCGGTGACCAGCACGCCGGTGTCCCGATAGGTGAAGGCCGATGCGTGCAATGCGAGGATCCCCTTTTCGAGCGCTATCAGGTTGATCATGGCGATGAGATGGGGCACCGCCCCGATCCCCGATTCGCAGATGATCTCGCTCTGCCGGCCGATCTCAGACAACGCGATCTTGGCCTTGATGTGATGGTCGCCCTTCGGCTTCAACACGAAGAACGCATCCTCTGTGAATCCGGCTTCGTTCACACCTATGTAGCGGAGCGTCGACGGCTCCTCGATCGAATCGACGAAGCGGACGATGATGTCCGGCTCGCTTGCGAGTGGAGTCTGTATCGGCCCGAGCTGGCGCATGACCGCGGCGACGTCTGAGGG
>JBOGWW010000144.1:0-5284 GCA_050693655.1 Actinomycetota bacterium
GCATGGCGCTCACCTCCACGGGGCCCAGAGTGCGTAACGGTTCCCGCGATCCTTCCCATCATCATGCCCCCGGAAGCATCGCGCGACACAAGGGTCGGGATGAGAAGTTCACTCGACCGATCACTCGCGGGCTTTCCTGATATCACTGAACAAATCCAATGTTGATCTCGGAGTTGGTTTCTTCGACGCGCTCATAGCTCGCGTTCGTAGAAGTAGTTGATCGGTCCGTCGGGTCGGCCTTCGCGATTGCTGAAACCCAGGCTCTCGTAGAGGGCGCGCGCCGCGACGTCGTCCTCGCCGGTGCCCAAGTCCATGTAAGTCGCGCCCTCCTCGCGAGCGAGCTTGACGGCGGCCTCCATCAGCGCCCGCCCGAGCCCCTGCCCCCGACGCTTGGGAACCACGTAGAGCTCCGCCAGGTAGCACTCGAGGGCTTCAGTCCAAATCGCGGGCCGGAATCGCAGCACCGCCAGCCCCTGCGGCTCGCGCCCTCCGAGAAGGACCTTGGTTTCGCCGGCGGTGAGGAGCTGCTGGATGCGGTCGGCGAGCGCGCGCGGCTCGGGCGTGGGTTCGCCGAACTCGGTGTTGAAGTCGTAGAGGAGCTTGCCGATGATCTCGGCGTCCGCAAGGTCCGCGCTCCGGACAAAGAGGTCCGGGGAATCGCTCATCGACCCTTCACCTTCTCGAGCGAACAGCACTCGGTGCGCGCGATCAAAGTGCCTCCTTTGTTCAACCTAACCCTTCGCCGCCGAGGCCCAGGGTTCGGTTCCGGTTCGGCGAGCAGTGAGCTGCTGGCCCCGCTCGATCACGGCCTCGGTCCGAAAGTGAGACAAGACTTTCCAGGCCGGCGGGCACGGAACCGAGAGTTCGGCTCCCCGCAGGACAATGGGGAATACCCTCGACTACTGGGACCATGTCTCTTAGAACCGACCGGCCGTGACGACGAGCGTCGAGCACCAGCGCGTAGAGGCCAACGGGATCACTTTTCGAGTGGCGTCTACGGGCAGGAAGGATGCTCCGCCGGTCCTCTGTCTGCATGGATTCCCCGAAGGCTGGATGAGCTGGCGCCCGGTGATGGAAGCGCTGAACGAGGCGAGGGTGTTCGCGCCGGACCTTCGCGGCTACCCGGGAACGGCGCGCCCGAGGGAAGGCTACGACGTCTTCACCCTGACCGACGACATCAAGGCGTTGATCGAGGCTCTCGGCATCCACCGGCCGGTGCTGGTGTCGCACGATTGGGGCGGTGCTCTGGCGTGGATCTTTGCTCACCGGTACTCGGAGCTCATCCGCAAGCTCGTAGTAGTTAACTGCCCGCATCCGAAGACGCTCGTGCGGGCGGTGCTCCGCCTCGAGGACTTCCAGACCTTTCGCATCCCCTGGGTCCCTTTCTTCCAGGTGCCACGGATTCCCGAACTCCTGCTGACGTCGTCCCTCGGCAGAAAGCTGCTGAGGTTGTCCTTCACGCTGAGAGAGGGCAAGAAGGGAGCCATGGACAGGGCGCTGGTGGACGAGCTCGTAGCGCGATTCCAGACGCCTGAGGACATGCGGGGGCCGATCGACTACTACCGCGAGATGGTGCGCACGCAGCTTGTGAAAAGAAGGCGCGCGCAGCTGGAGGCCGTCTATGGGACTGCGATCACGGTCCCCGCCACGCTCGTCTGGGGCGAAAAGGACAGCGCGCTGTCCGCCAAGGTGGCTCAGAAAAGCAGCAGGGACGCAGGCGTCGAAGTGGAGTGGAGGCCCCTCCCGGACGTAGGCCACTTCGTGAGCCTGGAAGTCCCCGATCGGCTGGCGCTGGAGATCAGACGTGTACTGGACCGAGACCTCGGCCAACCTAGCTGACGGGATCTGCACTGAGCCGGTCACCAGCCGCTCGGGCGTGCCGCCGATCTCGCCTTTCGCGCGCCGTTGCGGGCTAATGATTCCTTCGTCGACAATGACCTATTCGATCGGGATTTCCGAGAAGCGCCTGCTGATGTCGACCCCGCGGGATCCTTGAACGGCCTTGGCGATTGCATAGATCACTAGTCCGCTGAAGAAGATCGCGACGTTCATCACGATCAACCACGGCTTACCGTTGAGACCAGCGCTCGGGTCGGTCAGGAACGCCCACGCCATGACCGCCAGCGCCACGAAGGACAGCACCCCGACGACGCTCATCCACGGCACCCCGCCGATACGTGCGCTGGCTGGAGAGGCCTCGAAGACATCTCGCAACCGGTAGGGAAACACGATCGCCGCAATCGACACAATCATGAAGCCCAGGATGAAGCCGAAGATCCCGACCAGCGTGGCAAAGTCCGGCACCCAGACGAACGCCGCCAGCGCGGCGATGGACCCAACACCGACTAGCAGCAGCGCGTTAACGGGGGTGTGGTGACGGGGATGCACGCGGCCAAGCGCCTTGGGCATGAGGCCGTCGATCGAATACGCGAGGAGGTTGCGACTCGCGTTTGCGATTTGACCCGGAAGCCACGTATAGGCCGCGAAGATGAAGCAAAACATGATCAAGAACGCGATTACCGTGCTTCCTGATCCGAACGCGGCTATCTGAGTGAATAGCAATCCCTGGCTTGCCGAAAGCTGCCCGACGCGCTCGAGCCCGACCGCCTTGTCTCCCAACGCCAGCAATACCAAGAGGACGGAGATGGCGATGGTTGCGGCGATGGGCATGGACCAGAGTTGCAGGCGTGAGGCCCGTTTGACCTCGCCGCCGATGTAGGCCGAGGACTGGTTGAACACGAGGTTGATGTACACCCACGTGCCCGCGAGGATCGTCCACTTCAGACTGAACGGCCCGCCCGCCGCGAAGCCCGCGTCCGCCGCGGCCTGTCCCAGCCCACGCAGTGTTCCCTCCCCCAGGCCCTCGCCGAGACTCGCCGATATCGCCGCGGGTGATCGCACCAACCACACGATTGCGGTCAACACGAGCGAAATCAGCGACACGAAGAACAGCGTGTTCTGAATCCTGAAGAACAACCTCAGGCTGCGAGAAAAGACAGCCACGAGACCTGCGATTAGCGCGCTGCCCGCGACGAAGGTTCCCACGTCGGACAGGAACCAGTCACCGAGGCCGGACATCCAATCGACCTCCGCCATCTGGCCCACCGTCGAGAAGAACGGAGCGAGGCCGAGCTGGGCGAAGAATGCCGAGGGAACACCCCCGTAGACAAACCACCACACAGTGTTATTCCAGCTCGACATCATGCCGAGCGCGGGGTGCAGCGTACGGCTGACGTATACGTAGTCCCCGCCCGAGCGTGGCATGGCGCTGGCGAAGAACGCGAACACGAGGCTGGTGGGGATAACCAGCACAAAGGTGAGCAGAGCCGTGAGATAGAGGTTTGCCCCCGGATAGAAAGCCGTGGAGAACAGGAAGACCAGCGCGCTCATCAACCCCAACGACACAAAGTTGATGTTGTACACGAGGACGTCGAGGGTTCCGGCCTCTCGCACCAACCCCGTTGCTTTGCGCTGGAAGGTCTCCGGCGCACTACTGGCGGCTCGACTCGCGCTCGTCATA
The DNA here is from genome assembly GCA_050693655.1 of Actinomycetota bacterium. Lineage (GTDB taxonomy): Bacteria > Actinomycetota > CADDZG01 > CADDZG01 > WHSQ01 > WHSV01. Next base: position 3,521 of record JBOGWW010000144.1, read on the forward strand.
GGTTCCTCCTTCAACCGCTCACCAGTTGGTGGGCCGTTGCCTCTCCGTCCCGGATGTCGACGATGGCTCCGTCCAGGACTCCCTCTCCATAGACGCTGCCCGGGTTGATGCAGAGGGTCTTTCCGATGTTGACCGCGCCGCGCGCTTCGTGGATGTGACCGTGCAGCGCAACCAGCGGCTGGACTTCCTCGATCAACCGTCTGACCGCGTGCGACCCGACAGGGACCAGCTTCGGCTCGCCCCCCTCGGCGACCACCCTGAGGTCCTCGGTGAGTTGTGGCGCCTGATCGATCCCGGAGTCATGGGGTGGGCAGTGCAGGTTGAAGATCACCGGCGCATCTGCGTCGAGCTGCGCCGTGAGCTTGGCAAGCCTGTCGTAGAGCTCGTCCTCGGGAAGCTCGCGCGGCGAGTCCCAGGGGGTCGGATTGGTCCATGCGCTGGAGACCATCTGCAGATCATCGAAGGAAACGATCTCTCCCTCGCATGTCTCGATCGGGTCGGGCGCGTTCTCCAGGACATCGTCGATGTCCCACTCGTCGTCGTTTCCCGGCATGACGTAGCAGCGCACGCCCGACCCTGAGAGCTTCTCGTTGGCGAGTTGCAGCCAGCGGCCGAGCTCTTCGCGCATGAGTCGCCTGAAGGTCTGGTCGCGTCGCTTGGGATCGGAGTTGAGCGCGTCGTAGTCATCCTTCGTGCAAACGAGGGGGTAGAAGCCGTTGAGACGCACGCTCTTGAGGGCTTCGGCGAGCTTGTCTTCACCTTTGAGCTTCTGATCCTTGCCGAAGATGCGTGCACTCCACGTCCCGGGCTTGGATTCGACGAAGGGAACCATCACCTTGCCGGTGAGATCGCCGCCCATGATGAGTACATCGGCCTCGTAGAAGGCGGCCGAGTTCAGGAACTTGCGCCATAGACGCTCGGAACCGTGGACGTCGCTGGCGTAATAGATACGCATCAGTTCCCGATCTCCTCGGGGAGCTCGTACCAGCGGACGCGCTCTCCGATCCGAGAGCGCAGTTTCCACTTCCTTGACTTTGGGGCCTCGTCGATGAGTCGCAACAGGGTGTCCACCCGTTCCGCGACGACACCGGCGCTGTCGAAGTTCTCGAGCGAGAGCGCGTAGTCCGCCACCTTGCGCAGCGTCCGCGTACCGGTGCGCCACCACCCCCAGTCCGAGGCGAAGAGCGAAACGACGCGGCCGGGATCGATTCCCCGGGGAGCGACGTCGTGGTCGGCGAGCAGCGCGACGGCGTCCTTGAGGTCCTTCTCATTGACCTCCACGACCTGGATCTTGGTGAGCAGCAGATCGGCGAGAGAAAGCGTCAGGTCATCGCAGTCGAGTCGGTCGCGTAGGTGCAGCTCGTGACACATGGTGATCCGTTCGATGAACACGTCGAGCTGACGAGAGTTGTGAGCGTCCCAGAAATAGAGGCGGCGGTGGCCGTGCAGTGCGTTGAACTCCTCGTCGGCCACATAGCCAAGCGTCACCACCAACTTAGAGATCTGGGGCGCAGCTCCTGCGCGACCGATGAGATCGATGTCTTTGTAGTCGCGGGCAAGCGGCGGCCGGCGAGCGGACGGGCAACGGAGGTGGACGGCCAAACCCCCGAGGGCGCGGAGAAGGACGCCGTCGGCTTCCGAGGCTTGAAGCACGCGCTCCGCTTCCTCACGTGCATCGGGTCTCGGCGTGACGGTCATGCGCTGCGTGGCGTTGACGATCGCGTGCGGCGCGTCGGCCATTCCTCCCCCTACCCGGTGTCCAGC
>JBOGWW010000145.1:0-2977 GCA_050693655.1 Actinomycetota bacterium
GCTCGGGGAAGCTGACCGCAACCGCGTTGCCCATCCGAAAGGGACGGACCGTGCACGTGTGGAATATCGACATTGCCGGCGAAGACGGCAAACAAGTGGCCGTTGCCCGCTGCACGCTCGCCGTGCGCAAGGTGGCCGAGCAGGCTTCCGACTGAGAGCCACACGGAAAGGGGACGCGATGTACGAGCGCATCGTCGCGGGTACCGACCTCAGCGAGACGGCGAGGATCGCAACCGAGCGGGCCGCCATCCTGGCGAAGGATCTGGCGGCCGAACTGGTGCTCGTGCACGCCGGTTCCGATCCCGGGAAGCCGCTGGAGGAGCTGGCCGAATCCCTCGGCGCCGAGGTGATCTCGAGCAAGGGCAACCCCGTGGACGTGTTGCTCGAGGCGGCGGAATCCGAGAGCGCGACGCTGCTGATCGTAGGCAGCGTCGGGATGAGCGGAGCTCGCCGCTTCAGGCTCGGCAACGTGCCCAACAAGGTGAGCCACAGCGCACGCACGGACCTGCTCATCGTTAAGACCGATCCGCCTCCCAAACAGTTGGGGCGCTACTCCAGGATCTTGGTGGGGACCGACGGCTCATCCACCGCCATGTCGGCGGTCGACCGGGCCGCCGACCTCGCCTCGGCGCTGGACGCGGAACTGCTGATCGTGTGCGCCTTCGATCCTCCGAGCGAGGCGGAACTGCAACGCCTCGCCGCCGGCGCCGGGAGCATCAGCGCGCAGTGGGATGCGGATCGGTCGCTGCGCGATGTGCCCGACGAGTTCCGCTGGCGCATCGCCGGCGCCGCTCAGGCCCAGGACGTCCTCGAACGCTCCGAAGAGCACGCGGCCAAGCACGGCGTGGACGCCGAGGCCCGCACCGTGAAGGGTTCGGCCCCCGAGGTCCTTACCTCGATCGCCCAGGAGGAAGGTTTCGAGCTCATCGTGGTTGGAAGCGTTGGCATGACCGGGGCGCAGCGGTTCAAGCTCGGCAACGTTCCACACCGGATCAGCCACCACACGCCGACCGACCTGCTGATTCTCCGAACCAACTAGCGACCACGAGGGGACGACATGAGGGTTCTGTCTGTAAGCGCGCATCCCGATGATGTCGAGTTCGGGTGCGCCGGCACGCTCGCCAAATGGGCGGACGAGGGGGCGGAGGTGACGATGTGCATCGTGACCGACGGCTCGACGGGCACCCAGGACCAGGAGCTGATGGGGGCCGGCCTTGCGGAGCTCCGCAAGCAGGAGAGCCGGCGCGCCGCCGGCATCATCGGCGCCCAAGAGGTCGTTTGGCTCGACTACCAGGACGGCTACGTCGAGGATTCGCTCGCGCTGCGCAGAGACATCGCCCGGATTTTCCGGCGTTACCGCCCGCACCGCTATATCGTCATGGACCCCACACCGGTCATCGGGGACTTCGTCAACCACCCCGACCACCGCGCCATCGGCCAGGCTTCGCTGGACGTGACGCTGACGGCGGGGACCACCCCGGGGCACTTTCCCGAACTGCTGTCCGAGGGGCTCGAACCGTGGCGCGGCCTGCGCGAGCTGTGGATCATGGGGCCGGGGGAGCGCCCTCATCTCGAGGACATCTCCGCCACGCTCGAGCGCAAGATCGAGGCGCTGCTCTGCCACCAGAGCCAGGTCGGCGAGGACGCCGATCGCATCGCCTCCTGGATGCGGGAGCGATGGGCCGAGTTGGGCAAGACCGCCGGATACGCGGCCGCCGAGCCCTTCAAGGTCATCGCCCAGGGCCCGGGCTTCCACGCCGACGAGGTCGAGGAGGACGTGGATATGGCCACCCCTCCGGTCGACCCGGCCTCGGCTCCGGTCCAGAAACGAATTTCCTAGCAACCCGAACTCGTTTACGTCGAAGAGCCGGTGACGGAACCGGCCGCGGGTGGCGCCGAGGACTCGACGACCGCCCGCATCTCGTTGCGCCTCTCCGATTCTCTCAAGGCGGAGATCGAGATCGCGGCCGCGCGCGACGGCGTCTCGACCAACTCATGGATAACTCGTGCTCTGAGCCGCAGCGTCGGTGGGTTCAGGTCACGGGCGGGAAATCGTCTCACCGGCTTCGGCCGGAGCTGAAAGGAGCGCCCATGATCAAGAGCTTTGACACCCCCGGATCGGTGAGACTCATCGTGCGGGTTTCCAGGTTCAGACCGGCGATGCCCAGGAGACCGAGATCGAGGTGCTGCCCCTGGGTGACGACGACGCCAGCCGCCGAGCGGCCGAGGAAGCACGCGTCGAGGCCCGCGCTCGGAACGGTGGTTCCGTCATCAACGTCGCCGTGCCCCGATCGTCGGCCCTTCCCGGCTCGTTCAGGGAGGCCCGGGTACGGGTGATCGCGCGGGTTCCACACGGAAGCCACCTCGAGGCGGTCTTAGCGGCGGCGGACTTCGAGGGACGGGGTCGTTTCGGTTCCGCTCGGGTCAGGACGGCTTCGGGGGATGTGGTCATAGATGCACTCCAGTCGGACCTGTTGGCCAAGTCCGCAAGCGGCGAGCTGAGGTTCGGAGAAATCGCCGGTTCGGCCGAGGTGAAGACGGCTTCGGGAGATGTCGAGATCTTCAATCTCGGGGGGCCCGGCAAGATCCAGGCCGCGTCCGGCGACGTCCTGGTCCACGAGGCGGGTTCCTCTCTGGAGGTTCAGTCCGCATCGGGAGACCTCGCCATCGAGAAGGTCGTCGAGGGAGCGGTGAGGCTGCAGTCGGCCTCGGGTGACCTGAGAGTTGGTGTCGGCCGGGGCTCGATCCTGTGGATCGACGCCAAGTCGATGAGCGGTAGCACCACCTCGGAGCTGGAGCTGGACGACACTCCGCTGGAGGGCCCGGGGCCCCGACTCGAGATACTCGCCAAGACGATGAGCGGCGACATACACGTGGTTCGGGCAGACGCGGTCCCCGCGTGAGCGGGATCGGCCGGCCGGAAGGGAGCAGTCGTGCATCCCGATGAAGCTCTGCGTCAGGCCAGGGAGCGGCAGGA
>JBOGWW010000146.1:0-7715 GCA_050693655.1 Actinomycetota bacterium
GCCTGAGGGGTGTACTTATCCAGAGTCATGCCGCCTCTCGGACGTACTCACGAATCAAGCCGCCGAGACGAGCGCGACACCTCACGGCGCCGTCGCTGATGAACTTTGTTGCCGGCGGCTCGGGCACGGCCAGGTCGAGGCCACGGTGGGGTCGGTTCGCGTTGTAATGCATCACGAACTCCCGAAGGATTCGCTCCAGGTGGCGTCGGCCGAGGATCAAGAGGTGATCGAGGCACTCTCGGCGTGCCGTTCTCACCCATCGCTCCGCGAAGGCGTTCGCCTTCGGCGCTCGGATGGGGGTCTTGATGATCCGGGCGTCTTCGGTCCGGAAGACCTCGTCGAAGGAACCTGGGAACTTCGAGTCGCGGTCCCGGATGACGAACCGGACGTCTCGAAGCCGCTCCCCCACCGCGAGGTTCCGGGCCTGCTGGGTCACCCACACCGAGTCGGGGTTCCTGGTGACCCCGAGGACGTGGACACGGCGGGATCCGAGCTCGATGGCGAACAGCACGTACACGGTCCGGAGCCAGGCCGTCTCCACGGTGAAGAAGTCGAAGGCCAGGATTCCGTGGGCCTGGGACCTGAGGAACTCGCTCCACGAGGGGCCGCTTCGGCGCGGAGCGGGACCGATGCCGTGGCGGCGCAGAACGGCCCGGATCGCGGTGGCCGAGACCCGGACGCCGAGCTTCAGCAGCTCCCCCCGGATCCTGAGGTAGCCCCACCTCGAGTTCTCCTTCGCCACTCGGATGATGAGCTCCACCGTCTCTGGATCGAGTCCGGGCCGGCCCGGCCCACGGCGCCGGTAGGTCCACTTGCGGCGAACCAGCTCCCGGTGCCATCGCAGCAGGGTCCGGGGAGTCACACCGAACGCCTTCCACCGATGACGCGCAAGGAGCCGGCTAGCCGCGGCGAGCAGCATTCGGTCCCGCCTGCGGAACGGCGGCCGGCGAGCGCCCCTCGAGAGCACCTTGATCTGATGTCGAAGCACCAGCAACTCGACTTCCCGTTCGAGATCGCTACGACCTGACTGGACCAGTGCTTGGAGCAGACAGCGCATGGCGAAGTAGACGAGCGAGAGCAGCATCGGGTGCCTCCTTCGGGGATGAGGGAAGTCGGTGATGCTACTCAATGCCGCTGCTCACAGCCGGTGTCGCGATTTGCGTACCCGTCAGGCTTGACCGGATCTCCCCGCTATGCTCTTGCCGCGGTGGCGCAGCCTCCTGCGCACCACGAGAGAACCGGCGGGCTTGGGAGCGATCACCCAGATTTTCTCCCGTCCTAAGCTCGACTGGCCAGGATCGAAGTCCGCCAGATAGACGCTGTGTGCCGACTTTTACCGTCTGCGCGAGACTGCAGGACCGCCTGCTCGCCGCGATCCAAATCGCGCCCGTAACAGAGAACCAGCGTCCTTTGAGCGGCGAGATCGCGGGCCGGAAGCTCTACGATGTAGTGCCCGAGGTCCTGGGAGACATCATCTTGACGGCTCGTGATTAGGTCTTTCCCGTCACCGTCACTGACTTCCCGAAGCTTTTCGCAACCCCGTTCGAGCCTCCGGGATTCTGTGGAAGGTCTAGGCCGAATCGCGCTTGGTGATTCTCCCGACGACCTCGATCCTCACGGGGACGCCCTCGAACTCTTGGGGCAGTTCCTCGTCTGACGGCTGTGCCAGGTTGATCTTGATGCAGAAACCGTCCCCGAACGGGGCGAGGCCGACGCCGTTGACCGCGGGCCGATCGCCGATAAGGCCCACCAGTTTGTCCTTGGCGGCGCGAGCACGCTCGAGATCGGGTGCTGCCATCAACGCTAGGTTAGCAATTGCACGTCTAGGCCCGAGAGCACGACGTCCAGCGGATTGAGGTACGTCACCCCGAGCCCGTTCGATCCGCCCTGGTCCGAGCCGGCAAACAGGTGCCCGAATCCGAGACCAGATTCGGCGATGTAAACCAGTGACCCACTGTCGCCGCCCAGACTGAAGGGACCATCGCCGGTGCTCTCGACCTCGATCTGGTTGTCGAAGCGGAGTGAGCCGGCGTCGTAGCCCACCGTGAGATTGTCGATCTCGAAGGCGGTAACACGACCCCGCGTCCGACCGGTACTGCGACCCAGCTTCTCGATCTCGTGGGCGCCCGCCTCCATGACGTCTGCGCTTCCGGCGAGTCGAAGGCCTTCGATCAGCGTGGCGGCGTCGAAGTCGATGCCCCCGTCCAATCCCGCGATCGCGCAGTCGACGAAGTTCGGCTCTTCGATTTTCAGCGGCACGAACGCGCTCAGCGACCCGACCCGGTCCCGCTCAGCGTCACCCCCGTCAAAGGGGGCAGGCTGCAGTATGGGGTCTCCGACCGAGCCCTGGTTCTCGTTAGCGAGCACGTGGTTGTTGGACAGGAGCGCCGGGGTGCCGTCGGACGCTTCCACAAAGCAGCCGAGCGTTCCTGCGGTGACCTCGTGATGACCTACCGAGCTCCCGATCAGCAAGGGTCGCTGCCGGCCCCGGAAACGATCGTCCTGGAGTTTGAAGACCCGACCCACATAGCGAACGTCGACCTCTTCGTGCGCCCGGCGCTTGATGTCTTCGAGCGCGGGATGGCTCTGCAGTCCTCTTCTTTGCACGCGCACCGCGAGGTTGAAACCGCCCTCGCCGGACGGGCTGACACCGAGACCCAGGGTGTCGAAGAAGTGACCGAGGACGCCCCTCGACGTGGCGCCGAAGTCAAACGAGCCGATCCCCTGTGCATCCGTCGCCAGAGACTCGAGCAGGTCGCGCACGAGTTCGAGCTTCAGCTCACGAACCGAATCGAGTTGCATCCAACCCCTTCCGATCACACCTCCGCGCGTGCGCTATTGCATACCGGCGAACTCGACCATCTTCGTAATGCTCATCGTCGTGCACCACATCCTGACGTGTGGGGGAGCAACCTGAAATCTTCGACCCTGATCGCTTCCTCTCCGGATCCGACGACCGGGACCACTTCACATATTTCCCGTTCGGCGGTGGTCGAAGGCAATGCATCGGGAGCGGGTTCGCCATGCTGGAGATGACCCTTGCCGCCGCCATGATCGTTCAGCGCTTCGACCTCGAACTGGCCCCGGGTCACAACGCCGAACCCGTTCCCGGAGGAACCCTCAGACCTCGCTGCGGCATGCCCATGTTCATCCGCTCCACCACATAGCGCTCCCGAGTCCGCCGAGGTCACAGCCGAGGGGCCGACCGAGGCGGACCAAAAGGGACCCGACGACCCAAAGCGTTTGCCCACCGTCCGAGCCACCAAGCAACCGACGATGGGGCCTCCCGGTACTCTGCGATGCTCTTTGTGTGAGACGACCGTTCCACGCTCTGACGTTCTCCTTCGCCCACCACACGTTCGAACTCAGGCGCGGCGTCGGACTGGTCTTCCAGCCCGAACTGGGCCTGATCGGGGCGTCCGTTCTCTGGGGGCGGTGTTCCCCGGCTCCATCCTCGTCTCGGCACGGGACTCTTCTCGCTGGCACCGCCTCTTGGCCTTCTCTGTGGGAGCCAATCTCGCTGCCGCGCTTCTTCACTTCACGCTATGGCCGTGGGAGATCCTCGGATAGGAGCACCGATGAAAGAACTCACACGCCATAACGAATCCGGCACTGATCGGCGGCCGGTCATGCGGCCTCGACTGCGCGGCAGATCGAAACCGATTCAGAGCCTAGGAAGGATCATCGACAACCTGTTGGAAGACGGACGCCTCCGGGCGTGAGCGGAGAAGCACCTAAACGGCTTGTTTCGCTCTCCGTGATCGACTGATCGGGTAGTTCCGAACCACTCAAGTGATCCCTATCAACCCTCTACCTCTCCGGCCAGGCGGGGAATCGCTCGGCCACCGAGTCGGGGTTCTCGGAGTCACCAAGGAGGAGGCCGAGCAACAGTCGAGCTTTCATCCCTGTAAGCCACCCCCCATGAAGGAGTCCGCGCGCAAGTAGATCGATTTCCGAACCTTCGAAGTCGTAGGTCTCCTTCAGCACCTCCCCGCTTCTCGTTCGGGAGCAGAGCACCACCTGCATCGACAGAGCGAGGTCTTCGAGGAGCTCGGCCACCGGAACGGCAACGTGGCCGCCGCCGAAAGCCTCGATCACCAGCCCCTCGTAGCCTAGTTCCTTCACGCGGGTCAGCAGGCGGCCGTCGTCTCCAAGGACCGAGCCGAGGAGTGTCACGGGACGGAAGTCGCGCCGGCCAAGTTGTAGCGCGGAGCGTGATGGCGGTCGCACCGCCACCTGCACTCGACCCTCGACCACGCCTCCGACGGGGCCGAATCCGGGGGAGGCGAAGGCGCACGGGCTCGAGGTGTGTCGTTTCTGCACGAACGCGGCGGCATGGATCTCGTCATTGAGGACCACCACGGCTCCGAGCCCCCGTGCTGCCTCGCTGATTCCGACGCGAGTTGCGGCGACGAGGTTGGCCGGACCGTCGGCGCCGGGAAGCGAGGGATTGCGCATCCCCCCGTCACGACAACGGGAGCATCGGTATGAAGCAACGGATCGAGTACGAAAGACGTCTCTTCCATCGTGTCGGTGCCCTGGACGATGACCACTCCTGTCGCGCCGCTCTCGATCTCGGCGACGATCTCATCGCCGATCGCGAAGAGATCGTGCAGAGTCAAGTTCGTCCCCGGGATTGAAATCACCGACCTCGTCGAGATGTCGGCGATCTCTTCTAGTTGCGGGACCCCGGCCACCAGGTCGGCGGCGCTAAGAGTGGGGGTAACGCCGGCGCCATCGGCGCGGGGCGCCAGTTTCCTGAAAATGATTCTCAATGCCCCCTCTGCCTGATGACCCATCAGCCAAGCGCACCATGGCATCCATGAATCGGTTCTGGACGTGCGGGAGCTGCTCAGACCAGGTGTATGAGATCCCCTCCAGCAACTCGCCCCGATACAACTCCGCGGCGGAAACCAGGTTGCACCCAGGCTGTCCCCGTCATCGGAAGCGAGCAACTCATCGAATCTCCACACGTCTACGTCGAAGAGCTCTCGTTCTACCCGATACGTGTCTCCACCCGCCCTGTCGATGAACTTCGCCGATGGCGCGAGTTCGCTGCGAAGGCGCGTGCGAAGTTCTCCGAGCCTCGCCCAGAAGCAGTCAAGCCCTCCGGATCCCATCTCGGGCCACAGGGCCTCGATGGCCTGCTCCCTCGTCGCACCTCAAAGTGGTGTCGGAGCGCCTCGGGCACTCGTCGACTCGCTTCACCATGGACACCTACACCCACGTGCTTCCGGGGATGCAGGAAGACGCCGCCGAGATGGTCGCGAGCCTTGCAGCGGCCTTGTGGCGGGCTCGCGTGTCCAACGCGTGTCCAAGCTCGATGAGCCTCACCGACCCGAAGGTGAAAAATAGGCCCCGACCTGCGCTTTTGTTGCAGGGGCGGGATTTGAACCCGCGACCTCCGGGTTATGAGCCCGTCCAGGGCGTGTTCTCGTCGTTTCTCAAAGTTGCTCACAACGTTGCGTCTTCCTGGTAAATGGCCGGTTTCGGGGGTCCCGGCCTTGTCGTCGTCTGCCATCGTTTTTCGTGCCCGCGTGTCCAACACGTGTCCAAACAGTATAGTCATTGTAGATACCAAGGAGGCTGCGATTCAGGTCCGCATCCAGAAGTGGGGCAACAGCCTCGCGCTGCGCATCCCGAAATCGCTCGCCGAAGACGCCGGCGTGAATGCCGGCTCGCTTGTCGACTTTCGAGCGGTGCGGGGGAAGCTGATCGCCACGCCGCTGCGAGGCAAGTACGAACTAGAGGAGCTGCTCGCCGGCGTCTCCAAGGCGAACCTTCACGGCGAGGTCGACTCCGGCGAGGCCTTGGGCCAAGAGGTCTGGTGACCGCAAGGGCCCGGGTCCCGGACCGGGGCGACGTCGTCTGGATCAATCTCGATCCGAGGGTCGGGCATGAGCAGCACGGGCGACGCCCCGCGATCGTGCTTTCGCCCCTCTCCTACAACCGCAAGGTGGGGCTCGCGATCATGTGTCCGATCACGAGCGTGGTGAAGGGCTACCCCTTTGAGGTTGCTCTTCCCGAAGGCCTTGGCATCTCCGGCGTGGTCCTGGCCGATCAGGTAAAGAGCCTCGAGTGGAGGACCCGGCAAGCCGAAGTGAAGGGGAAGCTTCCACCGGAGGTCACGGAGGAGGTCCTGGGCAAGCTCAACGCCCTTCTCAAATAGTCGAGGGCGAGCTCGCCGGAGTGCGGATTCCCCGGGGCAGTGGCTCGGCTCTCCGAAGATGAGCGAGAGTATGAAATCGAGCTACGGCAAAGGCACGGCAGGCAGGCGGAGATCCTTCAGAGGCTGAGCACACCAAGGGAGGTGTGAAGCGATGGCACGAACATGGTTGTCGATTCGCGTGGACCTGATCGAGGGTCACGGGCGACACGTCTGGCCTCGGCCGGGACGCAGCTTCGCGGCGGCACGCAATCACACCTTCGAACAACTGGCCGACAGCATCGATGGGGCGTTCGCTCGTTGGGACCACTCCCACTTGCAGGAGTTCACCCTGGCCGACAAGACGCGACTCTGCCTCCCCGATCCGGATTGGGAGATCGAGGACGAGATCACGGAGGACTATCGCCGCGTCAAGCTCTCGCGCCTCCACCCCGGCGAGCAATTCGTATACGTGTTCGACCTGGGGGACGACTGGGCGCACCTATGCGCCGTGGGGGAGAAACGGATCGATCCCATCGACACGCTCGGGATCCTTCCCGCCAGACCGCTTCCCTACTGGGGATGGGGCGACATTCCAGACCAGTACCGTCGCCTCTGGGACGGCGACGACGGCGAGTCTCCTCATCCGAAGGACCCCGGCCTCGTCGACCTGCTGCCGCTGCGGCCGCACTGGGGCCGAGAGAACGTGTGGGCGCCGCCGTGAGCCGCGGAACCAAGCCACGCCGTCCGCCGGTCTTTGGCCCGGAGCCGTGGAGAACGGCCGCTCGACGGACATGGACCCACTGGGACCTGTGGTTCTGCGCCGTCGCCGTGGCCGACCACGGCGGAGACCTCGCCGAGCTCGAGCGGCACCTCGTCGCGGAGCTGCGGGATCACCTCGGCGGTCGCGACGGCAGCGAGTCGAAACTCAGTCACCTGTCCGACCTGAGCGGTCGGCTGGACGAAGCCGGCCTGGGCCCGGCCGACTTGGCCCCTCCCGATGTCCTTGCCGAAAGAGGTCTCCTGGCCAAGGCCCGCAGGAAGGTGGGAGAGCGGTGGTTCGAGGACCGGGCGATGACGCGGGCGATGATCGAGACGCCGCGCTTCCGCCTTACTCGACGCGCTCGCACCGGCCACTGGCACGCCTTCCCCGTCGATCCGTCCGGCTACCACGGGTCCTTCCGCCGCAACGTCGAGGTCAAGCACCACATCACCAAGAACCGGACCTTCTCGGTCGTACGCCGAATCGAGGAGCGACTCGAACGCCTCGACAAGCCAGGCCTCGTCGAGGAGCACCGCCTCGCCCTCTACCGGGGGTTCCACACCGCCGGCTTGGAGCTGGCCGACCGCGCCGATGACTCGTACGGGGAGGTGGAGCAGATGCGAAGCGAGGCCTGGCACACCTATCTCGGCCTCGACTGGCAAGCCGTTGGGATGCGCCCCCAGGACTACTGGACCGACCTCTGCCACCTGGTCGTGTTCGAGGACTACGCGCTGGGCTTCGAGGAGGAAACTCTGCCTTGGTCCCGCGTTCCGGCGGGCCAAGGCGAGCTCATCGAGAGCCTCCTCC
>JBOGWW010000147.1:0-2125 GCA_050693655.1 Actinomycetota bacterium
GTGCACGTCCGCGTGGTCGAGGGCGAGCGCCAGCGAGTGCAGATCTTCGAGGGGATCGTCATCCGCCGCCGGGGGAGCAAACTGAGCGCGACGTTCACCGTTCGCAAGATGTCGTTCGGAGTCGGCGTCGAGCGCACCTTCCCCGTCCACTCTCCGATGATCGCCAAGATCGAGCGAGTCACCCAGGGCGACGTTCGTAGGGCGAAGCTCTACTACCTGCGTGACCGCATCGGCAAGAAGGCGAAGGTCAAAGAGAAGCGCCAGACCTAGTGACGAACCCGGAACCCTCCGGGAGCTTCACGACAGCCTCCGAAGCCGAAGCGAGTTCCACACACCGTTCTTTCTGGCGCGAGTTCCCCGTGCTCGTGGTCGCGGCCTTTGCGCTCGCTCTACTCATCAAGACCTTCGTCCTTCAGGCCTTCTACATCCCCTCGGGATCGATGCTGCCCACCCTTGAGATCGGCGAGCGCATCCTCGTGGAGAAGGTCACCTACCGGTTCGGCGGTCCGGGCCGGGGCGACGTGGTCGTGTTCGAGCGCTCCCTGGATCCTTCCGTTCCCTCACCTCACGAAGACGACTCCGTGGTGGAAGACGTCGTGAACGCATTCAAGAGCCTCTTCGGCTTCCCCACCGGGGGAGAGCAGGATTACGTCAAGCGGGTGATGGCCGTCGGCGGGGACATCATCGAGGGCCGCAACGGGGTGGTCTACGTCAACCACGAGCCGGTGGATGAGCCCTATCTGCCGCGGGGCGTGGTCACGACCGACTTTCGCCCCCAGAGGGTGCCGGACGGCCAGATCTTCGTGCTGGGCGACAATCGAGGCAGCTCCGACGACTCGAGAAACTTCGGACCGGTGCCCGACGACGAGGTGGTGGGACGGGCGTTTATCTCCATTTGGCCCACGGACGATTTCGGAACGCTGTGAAACGCCCTACTCTGGTTCTTCTATGTCAACCGTCCAGCAGGTAGCCAAAGAGCTCGGCCTGACCTCCCAGGAGGTCATCGCCAGGCTCAAGGCCATGGGGCAGCCCGCCGACAGCCACCTGACCCCGGTCGAGGATTCGGTGGCGCAGCGCTTGAGGCGAGATTCCGCCCCGCCGGGCGATCCCGCGGACAACGGCGGCCGCGCGGCGGCCGGATTCGCGGCCCCCCCAGCGACGGGAGCCGCTACCGGGCCGGACGGCGAGAAGCAGACCCGCGGCCTGGGGACGGAGTCCGAGGAACCCGCCCCGAGCAGCGAGCCCCCCCGAGACGAGCCCCCCGGAGACGAGCCCCCCGGAAAGGGCCCTTCGGACCGGGGCGCGCCGGGCAAGAAGCCGAAGCAGAGCAGCGTGCTCAAGCAGGTGGCCGAGCTGCCCGTGCTCATCGTTTTAGCCTTCGCCATCGCGGTGGTCATCAAGATCTTTTTGGTACAGGCGTTCTTCATCCCCTCCGCATCGATGAACCCCACCCTGGTCCGCGGTGACCGAGTGCTGGTCGAGAAGGTCGGCTACCGCCTCGGCGAACCGCGCCGCGGCCAAGTCATCGTGTTCGCTCAGGAAACCGTCGAAGAGGCCCCCGACCTGCCCTGGCAGGACGACGTGCGCAACTTCTTCCGAGAGCTACTCGGCCTGCCCACCGGTGACGAGACCGACTTCATCAAGCGCGTGGTGGCGGTTGGTGGCGACGTGATCAGTTACCAGGGCAACGATCGCAGGTTGGTCGTCAACGGCGAGCGCGTGGACGAGCCCTACATAAGGGGGGGCAGGGACAACGGCAGCACCAAGATCACGCCGGCCAACTGCAAGGGCATGCAGCTCGATGTAAGAGACGACGGCTGCAGGGTGCCGGCGGGTACGGTGTTCGTCATGGGCGACAACCGCAGTAACTCGCTGGACTCACGGGTCTTCGGCCCGGTCGACAACGACGAGATCGTGGGCCGCGCCTGGCTCATCATCTGGCCGCCCGAGGACTTCGGCACGCTCTAATGGCGGACGTCGGAGCGGAGGCCGCCGCTCCAAGGGCCGAAGCCCTGGGGCTCATGGAGCAACGCTTGTACGAGGCCGGATTCAATCACGTGGCGGGGGCCGACGAGGTCGGCAGGGGAGCCCTCGCGGGGCCGCTCGTGGCCGCGGCCGTGATCCT
>JBOGWW010000148.1:0-4199 GCA_050693655.1 Actinomycetota bacterium
CAGGATCGCGCCTGCAGAGGCGGCCGCTGGATACAGCATCGGCAGTGCAGGCTTTCCGAGCATGCGTATCGCTTTGGACAAGTAGACGACCCCCTGCCCTGTGATGTTGTAGATCCCCCGCGGCGCATCGTGTGTTGCTCGAACGAAGGCTTCGAGGGCGTCCTCTTCGTGGACGAGCTGTAGTCGGGGGTCGTATCCGAGTGCCGTGGGAACGACCGGAAGAGATAGGTAATCCGTCATGTTCGTGCGGACGGTAGGTCCCATGAGGCTCTGGGTGCGCAGGATGACGACGTCGACGTCATCGCGCCGGCGAGCAAAGTCACGGACGTTGGTCTCGGCCTCGGCACAGTCTTTGCCGTATCCGTAGAGATGCGCGTGACGGTTGTCGTGATCCTCACGCACGATCGATGGTTCCTTCGGACCCATGCCGTAGACCGCGGTCGATGATTTCATGATCACGCGCTTCAGTTTCTTCGCTCGCTGGGCCCCGGCCAGGAGCTGAAGCGTCCCGATGACGTTGTTCTCCTTCATCTGGGCGCGGCCCCCGAGCCGCCCGGGATGCGAGGTGATGTTCGTGTGGATGAGCGTGTCGGTCTCCGTGGAGTCGAGGACCCTAGCGATCAGCGGGTTGCGAATGTCGGCGCGCACGAACTCCAGCTTCTCGATCGGCACCGCAGGCTCATCGAAATCGACTCCGATGACGGCTTCGACTTCGTCGTCCTCCTCGAAGCGCCGGGCGAGCCCGAGTCCCAGGTAGCTCGAAACCCCGGTTATCAGGATGCGCTTGCGCTCACTCATTCCTGGCTCGTCCCTTACGACTCAGCTTGATCTCGCTACCCAACCGAGGGTCCCACGATGATGGTCGACCCCGCCTCCGCCTGAAGGCGAGCGGCCGCATCTCCCTTGTTCACCGCGAGCGAGAGTTTCTCGTAGGAGTCCTCGACCAGCACGAACTCCCCCACCTCGACGTCGGCAAAGCTCGTGCCCAAGGGCACCTGAAGACGATGCCCCTCCATGCGGATCTCTACCCTCTTGCCGTCGCCCATCCCCACGCTCTCGAGCATCCTCCGGTCGAAGTTGAGCTGGAGGTTGCCGAAACGATCGAGCTGAAGGACCTCGGCATGAAGATGATCATCGTGCGTCCATGCGATGGGGACTTCGAGGCGCGCCAGCTCGTCGCTTGGGAGCTCGGGTCCGAACTCCTTGAGTTCGACTCCGTTGGCGATGTGAGCGGCGGCGGGAGCGAACACGTCTCGTCCGTGGAAGGTTGCCGACATGGGGCTCAGCATGAGACTGCGGTTGGCGAGCAGATAAGCCGCCCTGACTCCACCGGACTCGTTCACGGCCGGAATCACCAGTCCGTTGTCGGGGGCCACGAAGATGTTGCCGTGGCGAGTCTCGATGGCGACCGCACGCCGCTCGGTCCCCACGGCGGGATCGACGACGGCCAGGTGCACGCCGTCGGGCATGTACTTGATCGACTGCTGCAGCACGATCGCTCCGTGCCGGACGTCCTGGCGCAAGATGTTGTGGTGGATGTCGATGATGCGGAGATCGGACTTGATGCCGAGCATCACGCCGCGGCAAACCCCGACGAACTCGTCCTGCAGCCCGTAGTCGGAGAGGAAGGTGACGATCGAGTGCTGGGCCATAGGGCGATGTTACCCGCCGGCCCTTCGGCGCTCCTTTTCTGCGTCCCCCGTAGCGGCGCGCAACTGAAGAGCATGTGCTCCGGCGGCGACTAAGAACAGTCCGAGGGCCAGCCAGAAGCCAGCCAGGGGGCTCACCGCAGTTAGACCCAGGGCTCTCAAACTGGGACTCATCGTCAGCAGGAGCAGGGATGCCGCTCCGACCACGCCGGCGATGGTGGCTCCCCGTAGACGGGGTCCGGGCTTACGACGAAATACCAAACAGAGTCCGACAAGTGTTGCGGCGAAAGCGATCTGGGCAAACGGCTCGGGAGGAATGTCCAATACCAGCTCGTCATCGGGATCCGCCGGGCCCACGGCTCCGCCTGGATCGAAACCCTTGCGCTCCGCGCCGCCGGTTACGAGTTGCACGCCCGTCAGGTTCTGGTCCTCCTGCGGAACGTTGAAACCCTCGGCGACCTCCTCCGAGGCGCAAGAAACCGACACGAAGGGCAACGCGAAGCAGAGCCCGATGAGCGCGAAGAGAGCTGTCTGCGCTCCCCTCGAAACCGTGTCGGACGACCGCATCGTCACTCCTCGAGGTCCACAGTGAGGGCCCCTCAGTTCCCCCACTTCGGGAAAAGCTCAGACCAGGCTACTTGCCTTGCTGACGTCGCTGCCAGCGAGTTTTCTTCAGCATCTTGCGATGTTTCTTCTTGCGCATCTTCTTGCGGCGTTTCTTTACGAGTGACGGCATCAATACTTCCTTTCTCAGTCTGATTTAGAGCGCTACTCGGTCTGGAACAGTTGCTTGAGATCCACCGGTCCCCGCGAGCGTCCGGAGGTGTCGATTCGAATCGAGCCGAGGCGCAATCCACGAACTCCCTCGGCCACGGGCGAGACCATGCGCAGGATGTCCTCCCTGGCATCGTATTCGAGCACGCCGATGCCCACGCACGTGCCCTTGCCGTCCTCCATACCGACCACCAGGGCGTCCAGCAACGCCAGGTCGAACTCGGGCGGCAGCGTGGGCATGAAAACCGTGGGTTTGACGCGCCAGCGCGACCCTCCCTCGGCGAAATAGGTAGCGAACTTCTCCTCGCGAAAGGTCATGCGCTCGTCTACCGATCGCACGACCACCTCGGGGCCTACCTCGATCTCGATGACCTCCGCGGGCGTGAACCGCTGGGCGACCCCGATTATGGGCTCGAGCTCCCCGCCCCGCTCGAAACCGACGACGAAGTCCGGGGCGAGCACGTCCATCTTGTAGTACTTGAGCCCCTGCCCCGAGAGACCCGCGACGAAGCCCGTGGTGTCGACGATGATCATTCTGGCGCCGGAGTCCCTGGCGCGTTGCGTGAGCTTCGCCGTCCCCGTGACGAGGGGCAACATGTGACCGCGGGGGGCGATCGAACCGACGAAGCTCAAGGAGTCGGACTGACGCAGAGCGCTCGGGGAGAAATCTCCAAATGCACTGTACTTGAGCCCGATGGTCGTTGGTGGTCCCACAATCGATTGCCCGATGTCCGCGTCGACGATGGCGGTCTCTATGCCGGCAGCGGTCGCTCGCTTGGCCAGCTCTATTCCGAAGGTCGTCTTGCCCGTATCGATCGCCCCGAGCAGAAAGACCACACCCGGGTTGGCCAGTATTCGTTCATAGACCTCGTCCAGAGAGGCGTGTGTCCCCATACGTCACCAACCCTTCATTAAGCGCTACGCCTCGGTGACGACAGTTGGGGTCGGGAATTAGGTGAGAGGGCGAAGAGTGATGACCCGCTTAACCGGCATCCATGTAGCGCTGTTGCAAGTAGCTGCGAACGTCGTCCTCTTGGAGCCTGTATCCCCGGCCGACCCGCACCGCCCGCATCTCGCCCGCCTTGATCAAGCGATACACGGTCATGTTCGACACTCGGAGCTGCTTGGCGACCTCCGCGACGGTTAGGAATTGCCCCATGGATGAGGAGGATTTGGGTTCGGTGGGCCCGGCTGAGGGTTCGTTCATGGCGGCCCCACTATAGCAACGGGGGCGGTTTGCCCTGCTCAGCGGCGGTTCAGGAGCCCCGCTTCGGGGTCTCGCACCTCGTCTGATGCCTGCCATGCCCACAAGGGTGCTGATGGTTCACTCTTCGACACTCGTGAGCGCAGGCTTATCGACCGGCGATCCTGTGAAACCGGCGGTTATACGTATGTTTCGGGCTCGCCGCCCCCCAATAGCTCCTCGAATAGTCGCCAAGAGGGTTCGTAGAGCCGGGGCGGCCGGTTGTCGTCCATCGGGACTATCGCCACGTCCTTCCCCTCCGCCCACGCCACGGCCAGAGCCGGGTCGTTGATGTCCATGATCGCGAGCGTCGGAATCCCTCGCTCGATGGCGGCTCCGGCGAAGCCGTGGTCGCCGATGACGAAGTCGGGCTGGGGCTCGGCCTCGAGCAGCGCCTCCATCGGTTCGCTCGAATGGGTGTGCATGAGCTGGCCCCAGTCCGCGAGCACGCCGACCCCTCCGACGTAGCGGATCTCCGAGTGCCTGCGGCGAATCCCCAGGTCCATGTCCTCGTGCAGGATCACCACCTTGCC
>JBOGWW010000149.1:0-3717 GCA_050693655.1 Actinomycetota bacterium
TCGCAGCTTCCGAGCAGCTGCGCGACCTGCGAAGGGTCCAGCGCCCGCGGCAGCGAGCTTCCCTTCCACCTCGCCACCGCCGGGACGGCCGCCGCCAGCGGGCGCGAGATGCTGCCCTGCAGGTGCAAGAAGCGCAGCAGCGAGCGCAGCGCCGTGACCATGTTGGTGGCGTTTGCAACGCGTTCCTCGCGGCACACTCGCAGCGTGAACTCGGCAACCTCGGCGGCACCGAGGCTCTCAAGGTCAACCGCTACGGGGTCCGACTGCTCGGCCAGAAACAGGTGAGCGATGTGTTGGTAGCGGTAAACGGTGGTCTCCGCAAGCCCTCGCTCGTGCACCAGATAGCTGCGATAGGCGTCAAGCAACTCTTGAAGCGGTGATTCGACGACGGTCTCGGCGGGTGGAGGCGTCACCCCCAGTCCGCGAAGGTAACTGAGCAGCGGCGCCACACCCCGCTCCGACAGCCATTTGGTGTAGCCCTTGATCCGCCGGGTGTGTAGGAACTCGCGGACTCGTGCCGGCGTCAGCTCGGCCGCTTCGAGCTGGTCGCCCTCGAGCCAGCGGCTCAGGTGCGCCATCACCCAAAGTTGATTTCTGGCCGACAGTGGCGTGTAGCCCTGTCCGATCAGCTCCGCGCGGAATCCCTCCGCATACGGTGCCAGTGGTCCCGTCACCCGAACCGGGGATGGTGTCGCCATCTTGCCTCCTCTCCGGAAAACCAACATTCCGGAGGGAAAGCCTCGATCACCCGGCCAGGATTATGCCGACTCCTCCAGCGCCTTCAGCCGATTTGCAGCCCATCTACCTGCAGGTTCTTAATCCCCGCCAACTCTGGTCGGCATAATCCGGCAGTCGGCATAATGTACGCATCACCATCGCCTGGTGCACGAGGGCGGTTGGAGCATCCGCGGCCGACCCGACGGCGACATGACGTTCATACGCCCCGATGGATTCGAGCATGTTCCCATCCGTCCCCGGTTGCGGGACGACATAAGGGAGCGCATCCTGGGGCCGCGCCGCCCGGTCGCTAAGGGCAGTGTCCTCAGCGCGCTGGATCTGTGCAACTGGGCGGCGAGAACGTCGACCCCCGAGACCGTGGGGACCTAGACGTCGGACGCCGGATGGGTCTCGCTGAATTCCACGGCTAGACGATTCCCGTATCGGGAGTGCCCCGACATGCCGCGAGTGGGCGAGGGTAGGCCGTGGCGTCGCTAGCATGGCTCGATGTCCGAGAGCTTCGAGCGGCGCCTGGAGCGCGCCCTCAACGTTCGGCCTCCCGCCCGTCAGAGGCAGAAGGGGGCGCGCGATGCGGCCGTGCTCATCCCGGTCGTCGAGCGAGACGAGCCCGCGCTCATCTTCACGGTGCGGACCGACACGCTCTCGAGCCACAAGGGCCAGATCTCATTCCCCGGGGGCTCGATCGACCCCGGCGACGTGAACGCCGCGCACACGGCGCTGCGCGAGGCTCACGAGGAGATCGATCTCGACCCGGATTCCGTCGAGGTCGTCGGTGAGCTCGACACCTTTCCGACCTACGTGACCGGGTACAACGTCACGCCCGTCGTGGGATTCCTCGAGCAGCGGCCGGAGCTGAAACCGAACCCCGCCGAGGTCGCCGCAGTCCTCTGGGTCCCGTTGTCCCAGTTGGACGACACGATTCGGGCCGAGCCGGGCTTCGTTCACCGGGGGCGCACCTATCCCACCGAGGCATGGGTGTGGAACGGAAACGTCATCTGGGGGGTGACCGCGCGCATCATCCGTCTGTTCCTGCACCGATTGGCCAATGCCGGCTTGGCGACCTCGCCGGGACCGGACCCCTGGCTGAACTGGACTCCCCCACCGTTCTCGGAGGGCGGAGAGTAGGTGGCCTTCCAGACACCGACTCCGCAGACGGGGGTCAGTCCGAGTCCCAGCCCGACCGTCATCCAGGCCCCGCCGGCCAGCGGTCTCGAGACCGCCGGTGCGATCTTCGCGATCGTGTTTGCGGTGGCCGCGGGCGTGCTCGGTTACCGCATAATTCGAGGCGGTCGCGGCCTCTAGCGATCGGTTCAATGGAAAGGAGAGCACATGGCAAAGCTCGCGTGGCTCGGACTCGGAGCGATGGGATCGCCCATGGCCTCCCGGCTCGTCGAAGCCGGACACGACGTCACCGTGTGGAACCGGACTCGAAGCAGAGCCGATGCGTTCCAAGGGCGCGTCGAGGTCGCGTCGACTCCGGCGGAGGCCGTGAAGGATGCCGACGCCGCGATCACCATGCTCGCCACGCCCGACGCGGTCTCCGAGGTGGTTCTCGGCAGCGACGGGGTACTCGTAGGTCTGGGCGAATCCCGAACGCTAATCGACATGTCCACCGTGGGCCCGGACTACGTGACCGAATTGCGTGCGCGACTTCCGGAGACCATCGAACTCGTCGACGCGCCCGTACTCGGAAGCGTCAGCAACGCGGAGGACGGCTCGCTGAAGCTGTTCATCGGGGGCACCGACGGCGGCTTCGCGCGCTGGAGCGAGATCCTGAGGCCGCTCGGCAAACCGATGCACATGGGTCCGCTCGGCTCGGGTCAGGCCATGAAGCTGGTGGCCAACTCCGCACTCGCCGGCTTGATGGGTCTCACCGGCGAGACGCTCGCGCTGGCCGATGCGCTGGAGCTCGAGCAGGACAGCGCCTTCGCCGGGTTGCTGGAGTCTCCGCTCGGACCGGCCATGAAGCGCAAGCTCGACAAGTTCGCATCGGATACCTACACGCCAAGCTTCACACTCGAGCTGATGCTGAAGGACGTACGCTTGGTCGACGAGCACGCGTCGAAACGCAACGTAGAGCTCAAGCTGCTTCCCGCCGCCAAGGAATGGATCACCCGAGCCTACGAGCACGGGTACGGCGGCTACGACTACTCGTCGGTGGTGGCCGAGGTGCGCGGCCGGGAGGCGACCGGTTAGAAGCGCGGGGGCTCGGTGTAGACGCCCCACTCGTCCTTGAGGACCTGGGTCATCTCGCCGAGGGTCACGTACGCCTTCGCCGCCTCCACGAGCACGGGGACCGAGTTCCGCGACTCGTCGTGGGCCATCTCCCGAAGAGCCTGGATGGCGGCCTGGGCCTGCTCCTCGTCGCGGTTCGCCCTGACCTCGGCCACGGCCTTCTTCTGGCGCTCCTCCATCTCGGAGGTGATCATCAGCAGGTCGGGCAGGGCCTGGCGGGTGCGCGTGAACCGGTTCACACCGACGATGACCTTCTTGTTCTTCTCGAGAAGCCGCTGGTAGTGGAAGGCTGCGTCCGCTATCTCCTGCTGGAAATAGCCCTCCTCGATGCCGGCGAGCATCCCGTCGAGAATCGAGCCATCGCCCATCTCCAGGATCTTCGCGAAGTACTCCTCGGCGGCGTCCTCGGTCTTCGAGGTGAGCTCCTCGACGAACCACGAGCCGCCGAGCGGGTCCACCGTGTTGGCGACGCCGGTCTCGTAGGCGATTACCTGCTGGGTGCGCAGCGCGATCTCCACCGCCTCCTCACTCGGAAGCGCGAGCACCTCGTCCAAAGAGTTCGTGTGCAGGCTCTGGGTCCCGCCGAGGACCGCGGCCAGGGCCTGGACCGTCACGCGCACGACGTTGTTCAGCGGCTGCTGCGCCGTGAGCGTCACGCCGTCCGTCTGCGTGTGGAACCGCAGGCGCATCGCGGCCTCGGTCCGGGCGCCGAAGCGCGCGCGCATCAGGCGCGCCCACATGCGC
>JBOGWW010000150.1:0-3154 GCA_050693655.1 Actinomycetota bacterium
ACCACTCGGAGCTTGATTCGGTACTGGGGATCGGCACCGATGTACCCGTCGATCACGAACAGCTCTTTGCCCTCGAGATGTTTTTGGACGCGCTCGTAAAGAGCATCGAACTTTTCGAGATCAAAGGGTTGGTTCCGGGCGCCCCAATCGATCTTCTCTGCGGATCTCCCGTGACGAACGAAGAAGCGGTCTTTGGGAGAACGACCGGTGAGCTTTCCGGTCTCGGCGACCAGCGCTCCCACGTCGGAAAGCAGGGCCTCATTCCGCCTTATCGCCAACTCGACGAGTTCGGCCGGGCTTGGGTTCAGGTAAACCCTTCCGGGATTCTTGATTCCCGCAACCTCAAACGACATGAATTTCCTTTTCTCGCCGTCCATGACCGCGCATCGTCGCCGGCCCGGGTCGAAGCCTACCCCTTCGTCCCCCTTCCACCCGATGGATGAATTGCCTCCCAACCACGCGCGTGCCCATCTGGACTAGACTCCCTGCACTTCTCGCAAACCGGACACGCAAGGACCGGCAAAGGAGGACTCTGGAGTGGCAGAAGTTCAGGCTTACGTTCTGATTCAGACCGAAGTCGGCAAGGCCGCGCAGGTGGCCAAAGAGGTCCGCGATATCGACGGTGTCAACGCTGCGGAGGACGTCACCGGACCTTACGACGTCATCGTGCGGGCCACCGCGGACAACGTCGACGATCTCGGCAAGCTGGTGGTCGCCAAGATCCAGGCCATCGAGGGGATCACGCGCACGCTCACCTGCCCCGTTGTGCACCTCTAAATAGAACTCCATTTCCGAGGGGAGCCCCTGGCGCGGGCTCCCCTCTGCGCGTCGTTTTCTAGCCCTCATCGAGGGTAAGAAAAAGAAAAGAAGGGTGAGCACCCAGCACGCTAGCCCGATGGAACATGACTCCCGCTGAACCATGACTCTCGATGGAGGAAGCCACATGGATCACCACCGCGAGCACGACGGCGAACATCCCGCGAAGAGCGTCCAGCCAGAAGACGGTTTCGACGAGGGCCAGCGGGACACTCCGCGGCGCAAAGGAGACGAAGCGGAGCCTCGCTTCAGCCGCGGTCAGGAAGAGACCGGCGTGACCCCCGAGAAGCGGAGGCACGAGGACTTCGCTCGGGGGCAGGACTCCGACGTCCCGACACCCGAGAAAGAGAAGGAAGGCCGCTTCAGCGAAGGCCAGGAGAAACTGCCGCACGAGGACGTCTGAGTCACTTTCCCTCCCTTAACGGTCATTGGGGGCACCGATATTGACCCGCCGCTCGTCTCGTTAGAAGCTTGAGTTGGTTCGGGGATGGCCAAGCTGAATAGTTCGTCGAGCTCTGGAGGGGTCAATGGATCATCACAAGGAGGACCATTCGGGTCACGGCTTCGGAAAGGGTCAGGAGAAGCTGCCCGATTCGCATGAGAAGGAACACGAGGGAGACTTCGCGAGCGGTCGGGAGAGGCACGACGCGGCGCGCGAGAAGGTTCGCCCCGACTTTGCTCGTGGAAAAGACAAAGCAGATACAGACCACGATGCGGCGCGGCCCGATTACGCCCGGGGCCAGGACAAGAAGTAGCGCGACTCGAAACTAGGGCGAAGCCGCGGCTTCGACCAGCTCCCGGCAAAAATCCGGGATGTCGTCCACCACCCGGCCCCACACGATGTTGCCGTCCCTGAACGCGGGTTGATCGACCCACCTCGCGCCGGCGTTGACGAGGTCGTCCTTGATTCCGAGACTGCCGGTGGCGCGCTTCCCCTCGACGATTCCGGCGGAGATGCCGACGAGCCCGGCGTGACATATGAGCCCGACGATCTTGTCTTGCTGGTAGGCCTCGCGCACCAGCTTCGTCACCTCTTCGTAGCGACGGAGCTTGTCCGGCGCCCAGCCTCCGGGCACGACCACGATGTCGAAGTCGCCGGCGGAGGCTTCGGAGGCCTCGACGTCGTTGGTCGCGGTCAGTCCGTGCTTGCCGCGGTACTCGGAGTTCGCCTTGGGACCGGCAACGGTTACGTCTGCCCCCTCTTCGCGCAGGCGCATGACCGTGACCCAAAATTCGAGATCCTCGTAACCATCTTCGACGAAGACGAGTGCCCTCTGACCCTCGAGCCGGAGTGTCATCAGTCCCTGGGCTCCAGCTCGCCGGTGTAACTGGGGGGTGGTGGCACCTCACCCTCGTCGATGAGCCAACGCACCGTGCGCTCGAGGGTGTCTTCGATCGACGTGTACTCGAGGCCCAGTTCGCGCGCCGCGCGCGTACCGTCGTAGGCGTGTCCGTGCACGAGTGTTCGCACCATCTCGGAGCATACCGGGGGCGTCCTTCCTCGCAAGCGGTAGACGTTGGCTGCGGCTCCGGCTGCTCCTATCGCAAGCCTCCCGGGAATGAACCGGGGCACGTATTTCACGCCCGTTATCCGCGCCATGAGGCCGAGCGCGTCGATCGCGGAGATGGTTCCGCTGTTCAAGACGTAGCGGTTCCACGACCTTCCCCTCTGCTCGGCCAGGAGGTGGCCTCTGCTGCAATCGACGATGTCGACGATGCTGAAACGGGTGTTCACGAAGTACTTCAGCCTGCCCGTGACGTAGTAGACGATGATCTTTGCGGTGCCTCCGGCTCGACCCGGCCCCTGGGCCGAGGATGGGTTAACGCAAACCAGATCCAGATCCCGGGAGCGCGCCAGATCCAAGACCGCGCGCTCGGCTTCGTACTTCGACCTCTCGTACTCCGACAGGAACCAGCCTCGATGCATCGAATCCTCGCGTCCGACCGTGCCGCTCTTTTCGCCGATGGTTGCCGCGGACGACGTGTAGACCACGCGTCGCACGCCTGCGCGCAACGCGGCCTCCACGACGTTCAGCGATCCCTGCACGTTGACCTCGAAGAGGGGCGACCGATTCTTGAGGCAGAAGGCGTTCAGTCCGGCCGCGTGATAGACGACGTCACATCCGACCATCGCCTTCTCGAGGCCTTCGGGATCGAGGAGGTGCGACACGATGGGCGTGGCTCCCAGGCCCTCGAGCTTCGACCTGGACTCCTCCGAGCGGCACAACGCAGACACCTCGCGTCCCTCCTCGACGAGATGCTCGAGGATCGCGCTGCCGAGCAGGCCGGTACCCCCCGTGATGAAAGCGCGTTCGGCCATCAGCGGTCGCGCCCGGAA
>JBOGWW010000151.1:0-4629 GCA_050693655.1 Actinomycetota bacterium
GTCACGAGCGGGCGCTGCTTGGGACCGAGGCCGGCGGTTTCAAGAACGAGATTCACCCGATCAAGGTGGAGGACGAGCTCTTCGAGACCGATGAGGGCGTGCGCACGCCCAACCTCGAGAAGATGGCAACCCTCGGGACGGCGTTCAAGGAGGACGGGATCGTAACGGCGGGGAACTCGTCTCAGATCACCGACGGCGCCTCGGCCGTGCTCATCACCACGCCGGAGAAGGCGGTCCAATTGGGCCTGCGCCCCCGGGCCCGGTTCGTCCACTTCGCCCTTGCCGGAACGGACCCGGTGACCATGCTCACCGGACCCATCCCTTCGACCCGGAAGGTCCTCGCCAAGGCCGGCCTGGCCATCGAGGACGTCGACGTGGTCGAGATCAACGAGGCCTTTGCCAGCGTCGTGCTCGCGTGGAAGAAGGAGCTCGCCATCGACGACTCGTGGTTCGACGAGCACGTCAACGTCCACGGCGGTGCGATCGCCCTGGGCCACCCCCTCGGCGCGTCGGGCACCAGGCTGATGGCCACCGGCCTGAACGCCCTCGAGCAGCGCGAGGGCCGCTACCTGCTGCAGACCATGTGCGAGGGCGGGGGCCTGGCCAACGCGACCCTGCTGGAGCGCCTGAGCTAGTGCCGAGACCGAAAGTCAAAAAGCAAAGGCGGGCGCCAACGAGCGAAATGGGTGCGGGTGCCGGGACCCGCTTTCGTTGATCTCGGGTATTTTTGCGCATTGAGGGTCCTGTGGGAGACCTCAGTGCAGAGAAACCGTCACCGAGCCGCTTGCCACGCTTTCACTGTGCCTCCGCTGGACGGAAATTTCTGCACCGAGAAGATGTAAGCGGACGCAAGCAGCCGACCCAGGACCAATTCCTCCCTTCGGTCCCGCCTTTGGGCCCTTGTCCGCCCCCTAAACCGGCCGCAGGGGCGGCTTGCCTCCCTCGCGCACGAGCTGCATCGGCTCCATGCAGTGCGTCGGGGCTTTGTCTCTGGCCGCCTTCTCGACCTTCAGCTCCAGACCGCAGTTCCCGCAGACGTACTTCAGCCCGTAGTCGCTGACGTCGGTGATCTCCGGCTCGGGCGGGATATCACCCATTGTCTGCACGTAGCGAGTCCCGAAGACCAGGATGCCGGCGAACATCGCAACCCCCGTGACGGAGCGGAAATAGCCGAAGATCTCGCCGAGCACGACGACCGCGGCGACGGCCAGAACCAGCACCACGAGGCGGGCTCTGGTCACGGCGACCCCTCCGCGACCGGGGCCTCGTCCACAGCGCTATCCACAGCTGGGGAAAACAACATCCTTGTAGTTTCGCTCGGTACCGGTCAATGCCACTGGGTGGCGACTACGAACGCCGCCAGAATCAGGCCAAGCCCGACAAACAGCCAGGGACCCTCCCCCTGGAAGGCGACGTAGAACGCAAGGATCAGGCCGACTCCGGCCCCCATGAGCCCGAAGAACAGCCAGCCGACCCAGGGAGGCGAGGTCTTGGGCTTTGGCTTGGGCGGAGGCTGATGCTGGAACTGCTTGCGCTTCGACCTGCTCTTTGGCATAGGGATGAATAGTAGCCGAGGGATATCCTGCTTCTCTCATGACGGTTCTCAAAACGCTGGGCAAGTTTCTGATCTCCGTGGGCATTGGTGTCCTGCTTTTCGTCGCGTGGACCCTCTGGGGGACGGGACTGTCGACGAGCCGAGCGCAGGCCGACCTGGAGTCGGAGTTCGGCCGCCTTCAAGAGATCGATGCGCGGCGATTGACGCGCGACGGGGTCCAGAGCGTCAGGGTCGATGATTCCTTCAAGCCCGGGCCGGGCGAGGGCGTGTTCCGCATGGTGATCCCCGAGATCGACGTGCGCGAGATGGTGGTGGAGGGAGTCGATACCGAGAACCTCAGAAAGGGACCAGGCCACTATCCGGACTGCCGCGAGGGGTTCGAAAGGCCCCTGTGCACCGACCAGGAGGAGGTCTGGCCCGGCGAGAGGGGGCGCGTGATCATCTCCGGACACAGGACCACGTACGGGGCACCCTTTTACGGCCTCGATCAGCTCGGGCAGGGCGACGATATTCGCCTCGAGACGAAGTGGGGAGATTTCACCTACGAGGTGACGGGGACCGACATCGTGCTTCCCAACGCGCGCGATATCGCCACGCCCGTCAGCGACCGCCCGGAACTCGTCCTGACCACCTGCAATCCCCGTTTCTCTGCGGCCGAGCGGCTGGTCGTTTTTGCCGAGCTGGCGGAGGCCTCTCTGTGACCCGGGGCGCGGGTAACGGGCCGCGTTTCGGGGCGAGACGGTCGTGGAGGTCGCGCCTGCTGGAGCTGCTGCTGTGGGCGGCCGTGGCCGTCGGCACGGCCCTCATCCTGATCGTGCTATCGGAACGGCTCCTTCCGAGTAACTTCTGACCCCGGAGGTCCACCTGCCGTACGCTCACCGCGTGAGGCTGCTGCTCGTCGACAACTTCGATTCCTTCGTCTACAACCTCGCCCAGGCCTTCGGCGCGCTGGGGGCCGAACCCGTGGTGGTGCGCAACGACGCTTCGGTCGAGGATCTCGAGGCGACCGCACCGGATGCGGTCGTGATCTCCCCGGGCCCCGGAGCACCCATCGAGGCGGGGGTGTCGATGGATGCGATTCGCCATTTCGCGGGCCGCGTGCCGGTATTCGGGGTGTGTCTTGGGCACCAGTGCATCGGTGAGGTCTACGGCGCCCGCGTCATCCGATCCGAGGCGGGCCCCGTCCATGGAAAGACCTCGCGCGTCTCGCATTCGGGAACCGGCGTGTTCCGGGGGCTACCCGATCCGATCGAAGCGACGCGTTATCACTCGCTGAGCGTCGAGGAGTCGGATCTACCCGATGAGCTGATCATCACCGGGCGCGCGGAGGATGGCACCATCATGGGGCTACGTCACACACACCTGCAGGTCGAGGGTGTGCAGTTCCACCCCGAGTCGGTGCTGACCCCCGAGGGCACCCGACTGCTGGGCAACATGCTGGAGCAGGCCGGCTACGAGCCCAGCGCTTCTTCGGCGGACCGTAGCGCGCGGGCGTAATCGATGTGCTCTTCTCCGGCGGTTTCTTTGTAGCCTCCGTAGATCGCGTGACCGGCTTCGAGCGCGAAGCAATCCGTCACTGCGAATCCAGCGTCGCTTAACCAGCGCAACTGATCGGCCAGCGGCGAGGGCTGGTCCATCGGGTCAGGGACGCGGTAGATGTTCCACTCGGTGCTGCGAAAGAGGTCGAACAGCTCCGCGCCACCCTGGGCTCGTGCTTGGTTCCGCACGCTCTCGTCCCACGAGGCCGCGAACAGCTCGAGCGCCTGGAGGGTCGGCGGCTCGACCAGATCTGCGATCAGGAGAGCCGCCCGCGCCGAGGTTCTCCGGGCGATGGCCTCGAACAGCCGTTTCTTGCCGGCCCCGTCCAAATGGTGAATGACGAGCGACGAGACGATCGCGTCGGCTCCGTCGAGTTGCTCGAGCCAATCCGTCTGTTCCAGGATCATGGAGCCAACCTCGACTCGGCCGCCGTAGGGGGCGAGCCGGGCGGCTGTGGCCGCCCGCATCGTCTCGGAGCCGTCCAGTGCAGTGATGCGAACGTTTTCGAAGGCGCGGGCGATGGTGTCGCTGAGGAGCCCTTCGCCGCTGCCGATCTCGACGACGCGGAAGTCGTCGTTTGCCCCAAAGGGGAGGAGGGTCGTGAGGGTGGCCAGCTGCCGGGCCCGAGAGGGCACCGCCACCGGAGCCAGTCTGCGATAGAGGTCCGAGTCCCCTTCGTTCCAAGCGGGCGAATCAGTCACGACTACGGCTCGAGGTCGCCTTCCTGGACGAACAGGGTCACGCTGTCCCCGGGTTCGACCGTCGCGCCGGGGGCCGGTTCCTGGGAGCAGACCGTCCCGGGCTCCTGCGGGCACGGCTCCTCGGTGGCCTCCTGGCTGACGTCGAGGCCGAGCTCGTTTTCGAGGAACTCCTCCGCCTCGTCGGCGTCGTCGCCCCGGACGTCGGGCATCTCGAATTCGGGACCCTCCGACACGACGATCCTCACGGTGTCGCCCTCCTCCAACTCCGTACCGGCGCCCGGGTCCTGAGCGATGACGGTGAACTCGTCCTCCTCGCTCGGCTCGCGCACCACATCGGCGTTCAAGTTGGCGTCCTCGATGGCCGCCACGGCCTCGTCCTCGGACAGGCCAACGACGTCGGGCACCTCCGTCGTGGCGATCCCCGAGGAGAGGATGATGTTGACCGCCTCCCCTTCGTTCAGCAGCTCGCCCGATCCCGGGTTCTGCTCGATGACGGTTCCCTCGGGGCTTTCGGAGTCCTGGCTTCTGACCCGGCCGAGCTCGAGCCCGGCCTCCTCCAGCGCGCTCTGAGCCTGGTCCTCGGAGAGGCCCAACAGATTGGGAACCGTCACCTCGCCCGGTCCACTCGAGACCACGATGGTGACCGTGTCTCCCTCCTCGGCCGTCTCGCCGGCCTCGGGGTTTTGTCTATAGACCTCTCCCTCATCGACTTCCGCGTTCGAACGGTTTCTCGTCCTGACCTCCAGCCCGGCGTCCTCGAGTTCTTGGGTGGCCCTCGCTTCGTTCAGGCCGACGACGTCGGGAACCTCGACCTCGGCCGGTCCGGCGAGAAGG
>JBOGWW010000152.1:0-9096 GCA_050693655.1 Actinomycetota bacterium
CGCTTAGGCTGGCCCTTCCTCGGTGTCGTGCGCGCTCGCTCTGCGCGCGCTCAGAGTCTTAATGAGTAGAGCGGCTCCGGCCAGGACGATCAAGGAGATCCCGGTCCCGGCTAGACCGTAGCCGATATTGGGGTCAACGTAATTGAGCTCGACGACATGCGTGCCGGCGCGTGGGAGTGCGATTGCCTGCAGGAAGTAATCGCCGACCAGAACCTCGGCGTTTCCGCCGTCCACCTCTGCGCCCCAGTTCTCGTCCCACGCGTTGCGCACGAGCAGGATCGCGGGACCTTCGGTCTCGACCTCGATGCGGGCGCGCGCGGGGGTGATCCACTCGAAGGGGGTCGCTATCTCGCCGGGCTCTCCCGTCGTGTTCGGCGGTTCGATTCCGGGTTCCGCCTCCAGGACGACGATCTCGCCGGGGTCGAAGGATTCGTCCGTGACCGCGCGCCGCGCGCGCTCCGGTCCCTCGACTACCGACCATCTTCCCAGCAGCGTCGCGCGACCGGGAGAGTTGCCGGTCGCGTAGGCGACCCGCTTGTCGTCTGCGGCGACGACGTCCCGGTCCTC
The DNA here is from genome assembly GCA_050693655.1 of Actinomycetota bacterium. Lineage (GTDB taxonomy): Bacteria > Actinomycetota > CADDZG01 > CADDZG01 > WHSQ01 > WHSV01. Next base: position 568 of record JBOGWW010000152.1, read on the forward strand.
CTCGGGAGCTTCCTCGGCCGAGCGGGATATCCACTCCACCCCCAGCAGGTCCAGCACCCGATCCGGGGGCACCTCCGGCCACAGGCTCATGTTGTAGCGCAGACGCTCCGCCACGATCGAACGCACGTAGCGCCAGTAGCGGTCGAGTTGCACGGGGTTGTAACCCGAGGGCATCTCGACCTCCGACACGATGGGTCTGAGATTCCAGGTGAGGCTGATGCCCACGCCGAGCAGCCGTCCACCGCCCTCTTCCTCGAGCGCCCTCGTTATGGGCCCGCCGTCTATGTAGCTCGATGCATCGATCCCCGGCTCGGGAAGGGGAACGAACGGCAACCACCTGTCGGTCCGGGTCTCGAGACCGTCGTTGCGCAGCTCGAAGCCGGCGGCCTGGCCCACGAACGCGCCGCCGGCCAGTTCGACCGCGATTACGACCGGGATCGCCCAGGCCAGTGCCGGCCGGCGAGCCGTGAGGTACAGGAGCACGGCTGCTGCGGTTGCGCCGAGCCCGAACAACACCATGCGCGCCGGAATGACTCCGGCGACGATCGGTAACAGTCCCCAGACCAGCAATCCGGGGGCCACCATCAGCGCGCGCTGTCGAGCCGACGCGGCGTCGCGCCACGCGTCGATGCCGATCGCCGCCACGATGACCGCCGCGAGCAGCGCCCCATAGACGAAGCGCCCCGAGCTGTGCCTGTAGAAGTCGGCGAAGGGCAAACCCGAGATCAGTGGGGCCACCGTCTCGATCACCCGGGCCATGCCCGCGAGGTAGAAGAGCAGCCCCAAGCTTCCGAACGTGATCGCGAGCCAGCGGGTACGGCGCGCCACGAATCCGGCCGACATCAGCATCAGGGGCAGTGCCGCGAGGTAGAGGCCGGGGGCCGTGGAGAACCTCAGGGGCCAGGTGACTCCCAGCGCGCGGGCGATGCTCGGTTCCGGCGCCTCGGCTCCACGCAGTTCTGCGGCGATCCGCTGCATCTCGTCGTAGCCCTGGCCGAGACTGGCCCGCTGCATGTAGGACACCACGGGAAGCAGATGGGCCAGATTCACGGCCACGAGTGCAACCAGTGTTACGGCCACCGTCACCATCAGGTCTCTGCCGGAGACTCTGGTGCCGGGCCGTTCCGACAGCACGACATAGACGCCGTAGAAGACCGCCGCCGCCGTTCCCATCACGAGGCCGTGACTGAGATGCGCGGAGGCCACCTGGCCCCAGGCCAGAGCCACCGCGATGACCCACAGCAGCCGGCTCGGCCAGGCGCGCGCTCGCAACAACCGGCCGACGAGCGGTAGGAGCACCGCGGTCCAGGCGAGCGCGTCGGTGAGCGGGATTACGACCAGGACCTTGGAGGCGGCGATCGCGAGTGCGAGCGTGAGGCCACCCGCGGTGGCCGCGGCTCTCGAGATTCGCTCCCCCCTCAGCAGGAAGTACACGCCGAGGCCGGCGATGATCGGCTGCAGGACGGTAAAGGCTCCGAGTGCGACCGAGCAGGGCAGCAGTGTGTAGAGCAGCATGGGCGTCAGGTACATCCAGCCGGATTGAGGGTCGGCGATGAAGGGGGTACCGAGCATCGGATAGGGATTCCAAGCGGGAATGTGCCCGGCCTTCAGCGATTCCCCGAGAAAGCAATGGTTCGTGAGGAAAACGGTGGGCACGTCGGGGTTCAGGTTCGAGAACCTTCCTCCGAACGCGAAGTCGTGCAGCACGACGACGACCGTCAGCACGATCAGCAGCGGTCCGGCCAGCGCGACAGCCCAAGAGGGCAAAGCAGGGGGGCGCACGAAGCCGTCAGTGTAATTCGCCCCCCGAACCCAGTTGCCGTATCCGCTACGGGTCGAACAACGAGTCTCCGAGCGCTCCCGGGGTTAGGTCATCCGGCGGTCACGCAGCGCCTCACCCGCTCGGCGGCCTCCTCGGGGAAGGCGGCTTCGAAGATCGGTTGATCGTAGCGCGGGCGATACTGCTTGGGTATCTCCTTGCCCTTCACGACGTTGTCCCCGATCCGGTACCGGACGATGAAGTCCGCGACGTCTCGGCGGGTGATGCCCTCGGACTCCATCACGCCGGCGTCGAGCCATATCCCGGCGGCGGTCCCATCCACGAACCCTTCTGGTTCTTGGCCGAAGTGTTCGGCGATGTCCTTGACGACCTCGGTCATGCTGATCGGCCAGCCGCGTGACTTTTGAGCGTCGGGCTGCATGCCGTGGTCGGCGGTCACCACAATCACCCACTCGCGTTTCCCCACCTGCTCATCGAGAAAGCGCGTCAGTCCCTTTAGTTGAGCATCGGTGTCCCGGAGCACCTCGGCGACCTCGCGGTTCAGCATGTTCCAGTTGTGTCCGGCCTCGTCGAGCTGTTTGTAATTCGTGAAGAAGAGATCGGGTATTTCGTCTGCGCCGAAACCCTCGCGCCGCATGAGCGACTTGATCACCTTCGTCTGGTGGAGGACCCAGACCGGCGTGTCCCTCCGGTAGCGCGGGCTGTCGAGGATTTCGTTGCCCAGCCAGGTCCGGTCGCGTTTGCCGTCGCGCAAGTCGATCTCGTCGATGGCCGCTTGCAGGCCCGGGATCCTGTTCGCGTAGCGGGGCGCGTAGTAGACGCCGGGCGTGGAGCCGAGTTTCTCCTCGACGTCGACGAAAACCGCCATGTCCTCGTCGCCACCCGGCCAGCGCGCCCCGTGACTCATCATCCCCAGATGCCAGCTTTTGTAGGCGAGCATGCCGATCAGCGCCTCGTTGCCCGTGGCGAGGTCGTACGAGTCGCCCAGCATCGGCACCTCGACCCGGTCTGCTACCTTGCCTCCGAAGGAGTTCACCACTCGCCCGTCGAGACGCATGTTGATGCTCGTGGCGCCGTGGCGGTTCGGCATCACGCCCGTTCCCATCGTGGTGTGGGTCGCGGGGGTGACCGACGGCGAGGAGCCCACGGTGGCGTCCTCCAGGGAGGCTCCCTGGTTGGCGAGTCTCTCGAGCTCGGGCCAGAAGCCGGGCCAGGCCTCGAGCACGTTGGTGCCTCCGCCGTCCCACACCACGACGATGATCACCTTCGGCCTACCGGCTCGATTGCCGGCCGGAACCAGGATCTCGTCGAGGACGCTTCCGTCGGGCGTGGGGAAGTCGAAGTCGAGCAGATCTCCCAGGGTGGGGGCGATGTCCGCAACCGTCACCTCGCGGTCGAGGGCCACCGGCCCGACCGGGCGGATGAATCCGGGGCCGTAGAAGACGAGGGGGACCTCCTGGAGGTAATCCCAGGGACCCGAGTGGCCGGTCTGCACGAACCCCCCGAAGAAGTTCGGCGTCTTCGGAACCCACAGGAGGTTGGGTGAGCGCTCGGGATAGTGGCCCCGCATCATGCGCTCGAAGATGATCGGGTCGAGCTCGCAGGCAGCCTCGAGCCAGCCCTCCGGCGGGGTCACATCCTCGAGCTCCGCCGGGGTGAAGACAGGCTCGGGGAACCCGCTCGAGTCTGCGGAAGGCGAGGCGTCCTCATCCCGCTCACCCCCGGTGCAGGCCGCCAGCAGCAGCAGGGTCAGGAGCAGGGCGACCGGCGCCGTCTTGCGCGCGACCGGTATCAGTCCGCAGCGTCCTTCGAGGACCAGACCTCTTCGGGGGTGCCCTCGACGATGAGACGTGCGGCATCGATACCCATCTTCACCGCGTGGTCCATGTTTCCTATCTCGTAACGCCACGCTCCGAAGCGCCCGCGCGAGAAGATGTCGTGCTCCATGAGCCAGGTCTGAATCGTGGCCAGCGCCGCGTCGCGCTTGAGGGTCGGCACCGGATAGGCATAGGCCGCGTCTTCGATGTGCATCGACGCGATCTCGGGCGTCCCCTCGATCACACGGGCCCGGCGAAGCGACTCCTCGACTCGCTCGGCGAGTCCCTCGCGCGACTCGGGCTTGTAGCGCGAGTAGGAGGTCTCGGTCATGTACGAGCAGTACCGGCCCGTGTCGGCGTCGGGAACATTGGCGGGCGAGTACTTGGCGAAGTTCGTCGCTCGGTAGAAGGGAATGTCCTCGGCGGGGAAGTACATCCAGGATTTGTCGTCCTTGAGGGACGCCTCGTAGCCGATGCCGACGACGAGAACACCGTTGTGTTCGAGATCCTCTGCGGCGCGGTGCACGCTATCCGGACAGTGCACGAGCTTCGATACGAGGATGTCGATGGGCATCGTCGAGACGAGGCTGTCGTAGCTCTCCTCGGTGCCGTCCGACATCCTCACGATCTTTCGCTCCGTGTCGACGGAGGCGATCGTGCGGTTGTACTGGATGCGGTCGCTGAGTTTCAGGGCCAGCCTGCGGTAGATCTCGGCCGTGCCACCCACCGCGGGGAAGGTGAACAGGTTGTTCGGACCCCAGGCGGCATCGTCCTCTTGCCAGATCAGGCTTCGGAGCGCCCGCTTGTGGTCGATGACGCTGACGCGCTCGGCGATCCAGTGGGACGCCATGCGCTCCGGCGGTGTGGCCCACACCTTGAAATTGTAGGGACGCATGAAGTGATGAGTGATGCCGCCTCCGAAAGTCGCCTCCATCCACAGTGCGAAATCCTGGCTCGAGTGGCCGCCGGGAGCCTCGATCAAACCGAGAAGGCATTCGTAGGCCGGTTCGGGCGGGAGGTGGCGCAGGTTGTTCTGGAAGGGGTAGGGGACCCAGTTGTTTCCGAAACGGATGTACGACGACCGTTCGTGCTGGTAGACGTCGTCGCCCATCACATCTTCGAGGAGCTTGTCGAATTCTCCGTAGTGGCTGAAGACGACATGCCCTCCGAAGTCCCAGGTGAAGCCCTGAGGATCGACCACCGATCCGGCGTGACCTCCGGCGACGTCGTGTTGTTCGGCGAGCATCCAGTTCTCGTGCCCCATGCGCCTGAGCTCGCGGGCACAGCCCAGACCGCAGGGCCCCGCTCCCACGATCACGACGCGCGGCGTATCGGTCATCTTGCCCTTCTCTCCGATCTCTGGCAGGTCGGGCGCACCTATAATGCTGCCCCGTGAGGAATCAGCTCTCCACTTGCGAGGTCCTCGGCGTTCCAATCGCTCGACTGGAACCCGGGAGTGCCCTTCATGAAACGCAAAGGTTATACGAAGATGCCTGCCCGGCCAGGCTCGTCTATGTCAACGCGCACACGTTGAACCTGGCGAGCGCGGATCCTTCCTACGCGGAGGTGTTGCGAGCCGCCGACCTCGTGCTCAACGACGGCAAGGGGCTGCTGCTTGCGGGATTGCTTCTGGGCCGCCGCTTCCCGGCCGACCTCAACGGCAACTTCTTCACGCCGCTGCTCCTGGATCACGCGGCTGCGTCGGGATGGTCCGTGTACATCCTCGGCGCGCGTCCGGGGGTTGCGGAGCGAGTCGCCGAGACGCTGCGCGTCAAGCACGCGGGGCTGCGAATCGCGGGGACGATGCACGGCCACTTCTCACCCGCAGAGGAGGACGAGGTGGTCGCGCGGATAAGAGCGACGAATCCCGGGCTGCTGCTGGTCGGCATGGGCAATCCCCTGCAGGAGAGATTTCTCGCGCGCCGCCTTGGGGACACGGGCGCGCGCGTGGGCCTCGGAGTCGGTGCTTACCTGGACTTTCAAGTGGGAGAGGTGAGCCGCGCTCCGTCCTGGATGAATCGCGTGGGCCTCGAGTGGGTTCACCGGTTGCTGAAGGAACCGCGCCGGATGTGGCGGCGCTACGTCCTCGGCAATCCGCTGTTCGTGTGGCGCGTACTGCGCTCCCGGCTGCGCGGCGGTATACGCTCGAAGACCCCATGAAGGAACGATCCTCGGACTCCTCATTCATCATCGCCACGCGCAACCGGCCGGAGGAGCTCGTCGTGACGGTCGAGTCTCTCGTCGGCCAGACCGTGCTGCCTCGTGAGCTGTGCATAGTCGATTCGAGCGAAGACACTCCGGCGCGCGCCGAGATCGAAGCCCTGTGCGACGTGGCGGGACTGGCCCTCGACTATCACCATCCGGCACCGAAGGGGCTGACGATCCAGCGCAACGCGGGCATCGACCGGGTTAGCGGCGTCATCGTGTTCTTCATCGACGACGACGTGTTTTTGGCCCCGGACTGCCACGAGGCCATTCTCGAGGAGTACGCTCGCTGGGGGCCCGAGTTGGGAGGAGTCCGCGCCACCAACCCGGACCCGGCGCGCCCCCCACTCATCTCGATCGCCTGGCGCAAGTTGTTCGGAATCGGAGGATGGTGGCCGGAGGCGAGCGGAAGGATGCGACCGGGCTTCTGGGTCGAGGGCATCTCGGACTCCGCGGGCGTCCGCAGGATCGAGTACATGACGGGCTGGTTCATGTCGTTCCGGCGCGCGGTCCTGGACCAGGAACGCTTCGATGAGGCTCTATCGGGATACGCGCACAAGGAAGACGTGGATATGACCTATCGAGTATCCCGCCGGTATGTGCTGCTGCAGACGCCTAAGGCCAAGTGCCGGCACTTCCAAACCGTGACCGCTCGGCTGTCGTCGCATCAGCTCATGAGGATGAACCTCGCCAATCAGTTCTACCTCCATCGCAAGAACATGCCGCAGACGTTCAGGTACCGGTTCGCCCTCTGGTGGGGACTGTTGGGGTTGTTGGTTCTCAACGTCGGACGAGCGACGTTCAAGGCCGATCCCGGTCTCGTCACCGGGATGATCGTGGGTGCGTGGGAACAGGGCCGGGGCAGCGGGCTGGTCGACCCCGCGCTCGAGAAAGCGAGCCGGTGAGCGGAGGGGCCGCCGCTCACGGAGCCAAGAAGCGCGACTACTGGTGGACCGTGCTCGCGGTGGATCCCGTAGCGCTCCCCCTGGTCCGGCTGTTCGCCAAGCGGCGCTGGCTTACGCCCGATCAGGTCTCGTTCATCTCGCTGTTGGTCGGATTGGCGGTGGGACCGGTGTTCGCCACCGCGACGCGCGCCGGTCTGATCGCGGGAGCCGTGCTCTTCTATCTGTCTTTCATGTTGGATTGCGTGGACGGGAAGCTGGCCCGCGCCACCGGTGTGTCCAGCCCCAAGGGCGAGCTGCTGGACCGCATCGGCGACGGCGCGCGGCGCGCCAGCGCGGGCATCGGCCTGTCCTTCTATTTGTGGCGCAGCGCGGACGACGGCAACTGGCTGTGGGCCGCGGCCTTCGCGATCCTCGCGGCCTACTTCATGGAGATATCCGGTTCGCCCGAACGCGGTGAGCCTCGAGGGGCGATCGCTCAAGCGCTGGCCCGGCGAAGACTCCTTCCCAACCCCGGGATGCCGGACGTCTCCGCTCTCGTGTACGTGATTGGGCCCCTGACGTCCTGGGTCGTGCCCGCTCTGTGGGTGGGTATCGTCTTGGTCGTGACCGGAATAGCTCGGGTCCTGCTCAAAGCGGCAACCGCGTGACGAAGACGCTTCTTCTCGGCCTCGACGGCGTGACCTTCTCGATACTCGATCCGGCCTTCGAGGCCGGGCACATGCCGAACCTCGAGGCGTTGCTCGAACGCGGAACCTCGGGGGTGCTCACTTCCACCGTGCCGCCCTATACGCCTCCGGGATGGACCTCCATCTTCACCGGGGTCAACCCCGGGAAGCACGGGATCTTCGGGTTCACGTTGGGCAACGCCCAGCGCAAGGAGGGCCTGGTCCGGCTCGACCGGGTGCAGGCCCCGGCGCTCTGGAACGCGGCCAACGCCCAGGGGATGCGCGTCGGTCTCTTCAACATCCCGATGACCTTTCCACCTCCCGTGGTCGACGGCTGGTCGGTCTCGGGGATGCTCACGCCGGAGGGCGGCGGCCAGACGCCGCAGGATTACACCTACCCCGAGTCGATCTCGAAGACGATCGCGGATGCGGTCGGTGATTACGAGATCGACATCGAGGTCAACTACGATGAGGACTGGAAGTCGAGCGCGATCACAGAGCGCCTGTCGCGCAACCTGCAGCGAAAGCGAGCGGCCCTGCAGGCATTGCTCTCCTCGGATGGCGACGTGCCGTTGCTGTTTGCCGTTTTCGAAGCACCCGACCGCTTGATGCACGTTCACTACAAGTACATCGATCCTCGTTGCGAGCACTACTCACGCCCGGAGGCCGGACCGATTCGCGCGCGCGCCTGGTCGTTCTTCGACGAGATGGACGCGGCCCTGGGTGACCTCATCGAGTGGGCGGGACCCGACGGTCACGTCGTGACGATGTCGGATCACGGCTTCGGTCCCAAGGACAAGGCCGTGAACGTCAACCGAGCCCTGCACGACTGGGGTCTGCTGGGCATCGCGGGGGCCGGTTCCATCGGCCGGTCTGCGTCTTTGAGGAGGGTAGCGCGCAAGGTGAAGAAGGTCGCCCCGAAGTCGCTCTGGAAGAGGGCCAAGGGAGCGGCTCACTCGACGATCGACTGGTCGCAGACGAAGGCGTTCTCGGCCCCCAACCCGCAACAGGGGATCTACGTCAACCTGGAGGGACGCGAGCCCCAGGGCACCGTGCCCGCCACCGATTACGACCGGATGCGGGAGGAGATCATCGAGCGTTTCACCGCGCTCGTCGACCCCGACGACGGCAACCCCGTGCTCGACCACATCTACAGG
>JBOGWW010000153.1:0-4707 GCA_050693655.1 Actinomycetota bacterium
GGTGCTCGACGCCCTGGAGCAGCGAGATCCGGATCTGGCCCGCCGGGTCATCGCGGACGACGACAGGGTCGACGACGCGCACATCGCCACCGAGTCGCGACTGATGAGCCTTCTCGCGCTTCAGGCCCCGGTCGCCACGGATCTGAGGCTGATTCGAGCGATCATGCACGCCAATCTCCACCTCGAGCGGATGGGCGACCTGTGCGTGAACATGGCCAAGTTCGTTCTCAACGAGCATTCCTATCCTCCCGATTCGCCCATGGTGACCCGCCTGAGGGAGATGGGCGTGCGCGCGGGCGAGATGCTCGACACCGCGCTGTCGAGCTTCGCTTCGCGCGACGTCGAGGCGGCCGAGACGCTCCCGGTCAAGGACAATGCCATCGACCGGTTGAACCGCGGCATGCTCGGCGATCTCAAGGACTACGTCGACGACGAGGAGAGCTTCGAGCTGGCGAGCAATCTGGTACTGGTGTCCCGCTACCTCGAGCGCTTCGCCGACCACGCCGTGGACATCGGCGAACAGGTCTCCTACCTCGTCACCGGAGTCCTGCGCGAGTTCGAGGACGCCTCGCACCCGGAGTCCGGCATCGACGATGCCGACAGCCGCGAGTTGTAAGGCCCGCTCGAGCTTGGTGAGGCCGATACGCGAGGTGTTGACATTTAACCCACCTATACGGTGGCTGGATGTCCACACCTCGCACGGACCCGGTTTCGTCGGGCAGATCCTCCCCGGCGAGACTGCTTGTCCCTTTGGTGCCCGGTTTTGCCCTTGACTTTGTCTTTCTCTCCCTCAGCCGGGCCGCAGCCGAAGCAGGGTCGCCTCCGGTCTGCAGTTGAAGCGGATCGGGCTGAACTTGCCGGTGCCGAGTCCGGGGCTGACGTGCAGCCACGCTTCGCCGATGCGGTGGGGACCCCCCGCCAGGGGGGCGGGGAGGGTGCAGTTGGTCACCAGCGCTCCCAGGAACGGAACGCGCACCTGGCCTGCGTGGGTGTGCCCGGCGAGGACGAGATCGAAGCCCGCCAGGGCGAACTCGCTCACGAGCTCCGGGGTGTGCATGAGTCCGATGGCAAGGACATCCCTCCCGCTTCGTTCCAGATGAGCCGTGCGGTGGCGCCGTAGGTAGGGATCGTCGACCCCCGCCAGGCGCAGCCTCCCGGCGGGCGATTCGAGGAACTCGGTCCGGTTGTGAAGTTGCACCCAACCCTTGTTCTGGAGGCTGTCACGAAGCCGGTCGCTGTCGGCGTGCGCCGAACCCAGCTTGCGCTTGCCGGTCCAGTACTTGACGTAGTTCGGAAAGCTGGCTTGGTAGTAGTCGTGGCTTCCGAAGACGAAGAAGCGGCCGAGACGAGCCTCCAGAGAGGCGAGCACCTCCACGAGCGGATCGATCCCGGAATCCCCCTGGACCAAGTCGCCCGTGGCGAGCACCAGGTCCGGGGTCCGGCCGAGGCGATCCGGTAGCTCGGCGAGCCACTCGAGGCGAGTCCGGCTCCTCGCGCCGACGTGCGTATCCGAGATGTGCAGGATCTCCAGAGGCGGGAGCCTGGGCGGGACGACGAGGTCGTGGCTCACCAAGCGGTAGCGGTGAGGCTCGTACAGCGCATAGGCCCCCAGGGCGACCCCGGCTCCCGCCAGGCCACCCAGCGAGATCGGTGCTCGGTCCATGTCTCTGCGTCTGCCCATGGCTTCGAGGATACTGGTGCCCGTGAGGCTGTCCTTGAGATGGAAGATCGTCGGTGGCTTCGGGCTCCTCCTGGTCTTGATCGGACTGCTCGGCTACGTGACCCTGTCGCTCTTCTCGTCCAATCGCCAGGTGCAGCGCCGGGTCTTCAACGACGCGGTCCCGGGAGTGGTCGCCGTCGACGAGATCGTGCGCTCCTATACCGCCCAGAGCGCCGCGGTGCGGGGTTTCCTCCTGCTGCCCAATGATCTGCTGCTCGAGCAGTACCGGGCCGAGGTCTCAAACGTCGAGGACGTACTGGAGGAGAGCCGGGAGCTGTTCACCTCGCGCCTCGAGCTGGACCTGATCGACCAGCTTTCGGAGGCGGGCGAGGGATTCCAGGCCAGCGTCGAGCAGGACGTGGTCCCCCTTGCCGAACAGGGAAGGCGCTCGCTGGCTCAGGCGACCTTCAGCCAGGATGGGGCCCCTCTGATCCTGGAGATCGAGCAGCTGGGAGGGGAGCTGAGAAACCTCCAGAGCCAGGTCGTGGCGCGGGCGGAGCAGGATCTGCAACACCGCTCGAATCAGGCCCGGATCACCCTCATCGCGGTCATCATCGGCGCCCTGGGGGTCGGTCTGTTGCTCACCATCCTGCTACCTCGCCGGCTGTCCTCCAGCCTCTCGGAGCTCGTGGAGGCGGCTCGGGCGATCGGCCGGGGTGATTTCGACCAGCGCATCGACATCCATTCGGGGGACGAGGTGGAGGAACTCGGCCATCGCTTCACCGAGATGCAGGGAGCGCTCAAACGCCTCCAGCAGCTCGCCCTCCAGGACCGAGAGCTGGAGATCGCCGGCGCCATTCAACGCAATCTCCTCCAGCGCACGCTGCCCAGCACGTCCACGGTCAAGCTGGTTCCCATTCAACGGCAAGCGAACCTGGTCGGTGGCGACTGGTACGACGTCGACGTCGGTCACTCCGCGGTGACCGTGGCGGTGGGAGACGCGTCCGGCAAGGGCATAGCTGCGGCCCTCATGGCCACCGTGGCCCTGTCGGTACTGAGGGCCGAGCGCGGCCAGGGGGCCTCGGTCGGACGCATCATCGAGCGGGCCAACGAAGCCCTGAAGGAGGCGACCGAGCCGGAGTCGTTTACGACGCTCATATACGCCACCGTCGACCTCGTCACGGGGGAGGCGGCTTGGTTGAACATGGGACATCCCTCGCCCTTCATGCTGACGGCAGCAAAGAGCGGGGAACCCAGGGACGGCCGCCCGCGAGGGTATTTCCTCGAGGGCCCCCGTAACCGAGCTCTGGGCTGGTTCGAGGACCCCGGGATGGCCGAGACCACGCTTCGCCTTGCGCCCGGCGACCGTCTCATCTTCTACACCGACGGATTCCTCGAAGCGAAGTCGCCCGACGGAGTCATCTTCGGCGAGAATCGCTTCGCCGAGGCACTCATCCGGCTCGCCACGCTGGAGTCCGCCGAACTGGGCGAGGAGCTGGTGCGGGATGTGGAACGCTTCGCCGCAGGTAAGCTAGACGATGACCTCACGATGCTCGTGATCGAGTTCCAGGGGGCCCCGGTGACTCAGCGGGCGAGCGAAGAGGGCCAGCCCGTGGGACGCGCGACGAAAACCGAGAACTGACGGGAGAGAGGCTTGGCACAGCAGAAGGTAGAGATCGACATCCAGGACAAGGGGGACTACCAGGTCCTCGTGCCGGTTGGCGATCTCGATGTCTACACGGTTGGCTCTCTCAGGGATGCCCTCGGCGAGATGATCGAAGACGAGACCCCCCGGGTGGTAGTCGATCTGGACGGCGTGCCCTTCATGGATTCGTCCGGCCTGGGAGCACTCATGGGCGGCGTGCGCCGGTTGCGTGAAGCCGGCGGTGACTTGGCCATCGCTTGTACGCGCGAGCAACACCTCAAACTCTTCACGATCACCGGTTTCGGCGAGGGCGTGTCCATTGCCCCCACGGTCGAAGAGGCCGCCAAAGGCTTTCGGGAGTAGCCGCTAGCTCTTCTCCCAGGTCTTTTCTTCCGGGGTCTCGGCATTCTTTTTCCACCCGCGCGGCTTCGCGCGCGCGGCCGTGGCTGCCCTCTTCCCCGCCTCGGTGGTGACGGTCGCATCGCCTTCCGCTTCGGTCGAGGTCGCATCCTCGCCGCCGCCCTCGGTTTCGGCGGTCGGTTCCTCCTTCTCGGTTTTCTGGTCGAGGACGGTCTCGTCGGGAACGGGTTGATCCTCGGTCTGGGCGGGCGGTACTTTGACGTCCGGCTCGGTCTTGGCGGCCGCGACCGCCGCGGCCGCGGCTTTCTTCTTCTCGAGCTTCGCCGCCGACTCCGCCGCCTTCTGAGTCTTCTTCTCCGCTCTGATTGCCGCCCTCTGGGCTCGCTTCTGTGCGCGCGTTGCTGCGCGCTGGGCCCTGGTCTGAGGTCCCGTTGCCGTCGCGGTATCGGTTCCCGTACGCTCTCGTGTTCTGGCACGCAGGACGGTGGCAACCACAAGCATCGCGATAACCGCGATGAGTGCGGATGACACCGCCACCAGAATCAACTGTGCCGACGTCATGAAAGACTCCCTGCGGGACGTCTTATTAGAGACAAGGTCGCGCCAAACTAACCGAGAGCGCATCATGACGGGAGACGCGGGTTATGGGGATCGAGCAGGATCTGCTAAGGGTTTCCTTCACCCTGGTTCGATTCGGAGCGTTCGCAGCCAATGCCCTGATCTTTGGGACCATCCCTCTGCTACTGCTCGTCCTCCGACCGGGTTTCCGGGCTCTCGGAGCCGAGTCCTGGGAGCTCGGACGGAAGGATCTCGCCCGACGACTGGAAGGTCTCGTCCGGGCCTCACTCGTGGCGAGCGCGGTGGCCACGGTTCTCGCCTTGCTTCTGCAGACCGCGCTGGTGTCACTATTGGGCGACGGAGAACTTGCTTTGAGCACGTTGGAATCGGTGCTGGGAACGAGCTTCGGCATCTGGAACCTCATCCGGCTTCCCATGATCGGGGCGCTGACCGTCCTGTTGTATCAGCGGGTGCAGGACGTAGC
>JBOGWW010000154.1:0-5387 GCA_050693655.1 Actinomycetota bacterium
GTACGGTGTCGGTCTTAGGCTCATCGGTGCCGGCGTTGGTCACGGTGTAGTCGATCACCGCGAACACCGAACCCTCGCCCTCCGATAGCGACTGCACGAAGAGCTCCTGGATCTCGCCCTCGGTGGAGGCCTCGGCGTCGACGACCGCGTCGATGGCCTCCTGTCCGTAGAAGACCTCGGCCTCGTCCGCGAAATCGCCGACGGCCCACTGTTTGATCGCCTCGGCATCGGCCTCCGCCGTGTCCGCCGATATGGAGGTGAGGTCATCGATGAACTCGGTGGCTTGGGCGCGCAACTCGCTCTCCTCGTTCGCCTTCGATCGCTCCCGTTGCCAGAGGAGGCCGAACGTGGTTGCCGCCACCAAAGCGAGCGCGAGCAGAACCCACGGGAGGTAACGCTTGATGAACTTCATCGCCTAGTTTCCGCGTCGGAGAGTGGAGTCCCGTGCCAGCGTGGGCGCGTCGGGCTGTTCGGCGGGCCCGACCCCGTTCCCGAAGCGCGACCGGCAAGCCTTCCCGGGAAAGACATCGGGTGGAGGCCGGTGAGGTGCGTAGGCCTGACCGTGCGGCTGCGCCGGAGGCACGAGCTGGACCCTGAACCAGGTGCCCCCGTCGAGTCCGACCCGTACGGCCTGCTCGACGGCTCCGAAGAAGAAATGGTTCTTGTCCAGCGTGTTGGCGAGATTGACAAGGTTCTCCTGGGTTCCCAAGACCGAGTTGATCCGGCCAAAGTCTGCCACGAGGCAAGACAGGTTCGCCTTCTCGTCGCCGATCAAGCTACCCGCGACGGTGGTGAAATCCCCGCCGTAACGATAGAGGTCGACGAGATCGTGTTTCCGTTCGGCCAGCAGCTCGGCCAGCAGCTTGGTCTGGGTGAGGTCGTCGCCGAGCGTTTCGGCGTTGTCTGCGAGGACCCCGGTCACCTTGGGACCATCGGTAATAAGCTGTTCGAGCTCGAGTTGCACCTCGAGGAGATCCTCCGGCAACTCCGCGGCCGCCCGGTTGAGGGTCGAGATGTCGTCGCCTCGTCCTCGCACGGCGTCCGCAAGCTCGGTGACGACGGTGTCCAGGTCCTCGGAAGGAACCTCGTGGAGCACGTCTGCGAGCACCTCGATCGTCTTCGATACGTCGGGAGGTGGAATCGTGTCCTCGACCGCGATCGTGGCCCCCTCCTCCATGGGTTCGCCGTCCCCCGGCTGCAGCTCGAGCGTCAGTTCGCCGATGGGACTGCGTCGCACGATCTCGGCCACGCTTCCCTCGGGGACCTCGACGCCTCGCTCGAGGTTCTTGACCACGTTCACGTTCCCATCCTCGGCCAGTTCGACCTCCTTGACCGAGCCAACCACGACTCCACGCATGGTCACGTCGTTGCGAGGCAACAGGCCCGAGGCGTCGCTGAACCGCGCCTGAATCGTTCCCGCGGTTGCTTGGTCCAGCACGAGGTTCCTCGCTCCGAGGGAAATCAGCAGGAAGGCGACGATCGCGAAGATGATGAGGTTGGCGTAGACGCGTTTGTTGACTTGCATTTACTCGTTGCCCTCGATACAACGACGGGCGGGATCGCTCGGGTCGTCGTTGAATCCGCAGATCACAAAGTCCTGGATGACCTGGACGAACTCGAAGTACTCGACGAGCTGCGTGTTGTTGTTGTGTCCGGGAGCCCACTTGAGCAGCAGCTCGATGTCGCGCTGGTGTTCCTCGAGGGTGCCGAGGATGATCCTGGTCTGGCTGAAGAAGTTCTGCATCTCGTCCAGATGCTCGTCGAGGATGTCCTTGCCGCCCTTTGCCAGACGGTTCAGGGAGACGATGGTTCGCTCTAGTTCGGCGCTCTCCTCGCTGAGCACCTCTATCGAACGGGCCGTGTTGCGAATCGCTCGACGGTGAGACTCCGCTTCGGTCGCCACCGTCGCGTTGAACTGATCAAGGTTGGAAATGAGGCTCTTCAACATCTCCCCGCGCCGCGCATAGGCACCGACGATCTCGCTGTAACTGTTGAGGAGCGAGCGGAGCTCCTGGCCCCGGCCCCCGAATCCTCGGCCGCCCTGGTCGATCATGACGGCGAGGTCCGAGGCCGTAACCGCACCCAGGACCTCGGAGCCCTCGTCCACTAGATCCTCGAGGTCGCTGCGGACCTCGGTTTCGGAAATATCCGCCCCGTCCGCCAGGAGCTCGTTGCCATCCCCGGAGTCCGCGGGGATGACCAGATCCACGATGCGCTCACCCAGCACGCTGGTGCGGCGCACGCGCGCGATCACGTCTGCGGGAATCCCCGCTTCGGGGTCGAGCTCGAGGGTCACCACGGCCTCTTCTCCCTCGAGGCGAATGCCGGTGACCTTGCCGACTTGAATGTCGGCCATCGTGACGGGCGCGCCGGCGGCCAGGTCCCCCACGTCGGCGAAGGCGGTGGTGACTTCGATCGACTCCGAGCCGGAACAGGCGGACGTCAGCGCGAACGCGAGGCAGGCGACCACGGAAGCCAGTCGTCTCATGGGCGCAGGCCACCTCCCTTCAACAGGCCGTCGAGGAGGGGCCCGGTGATCTCGTCCAGATCCTTGCCCAGCTCGTCCAAGAGCTCGTCCAGGGTCTGACCCGGGTCGAGCAATTTCCTCAGCCGGCATCGCTTCGGCCTCTTGGCGTCCTTGCACTTCTTCTTCTTCTTGCCGTCGCCCTCTCCGGCTTGGGGAGGCTCGAGCTCCTTCTCGAGCTCGTTGCCAACCCGCGGCGGTAGCTTCTCTATCGCCTCGTTGAGCTGGTCGCCGGGGCTCCTGTGGGACCGTCTTTTGGGACACGAGCCCGGCAGGCAGAAGAGGCTGGGCATCTCCCCGGACCAGAAGCTCGGCGTGGCGCATTCCTTGACGTCGAGGCGCAGGCAGACACCGATGAGCCGGTCGCGCAGTCTGAACTCGAGCAGCTCGACGAGCGGCTCACCCTGGTTGTTCAGTCGCAGCCAGTCCCTCTGGTAGTCGGCCGCCTTGGAGGCGCCCTCGAACAAGCGGTTCGCCCAGTGGCCCGTGCGTCCGAGGCGCTCGACGTTGCGATCGAGCGTCCGGACCGTCTTCGTGAGCGTCCTGACGTCCTTGCCCAGAGGATTGCGATGCTCGACCAACAGACTCGCCAGCTGAGCCGACGCTTCGGTGAGTCCGGTGATGGTTCCCTCGAGTGAATCGCGGTTTGCGTTGAGGGTGCGCAGCACGACGTTATAGGTGTCGATCAAGGTCGCTATCTCGGTCTGCCGGCCCTTGAGCGTCTGGGTCACCTCGTTGAAGTTGACGATCATCTCCGCCAGGGTGTCTCGCTTGTTCGAGAGCGTCGCTATGACGCTGGAGCCGCTCTTGATCAAGCGGTTGAGCTCCTGGCCGTTGCCGTCCAGGATCTCTGCCGTGTTCGAGACGAACTCACCGACCCGTTCGGGATTGAGCTCTCCGAAGTAATCCTGGAGGCTTCGCAGCAGCTCGTCTTGTTCCACCGGAACACTCGTGCGCTCGATGGGCAACTCGTCATCCTGGTAGGTCGGTCCGCCTTCGTAGGCCGGCAGGAGCTGCACGTAGCGCTCGCCCAGGAGGGAGACCGGAATCAGCGTGGCCTCGACGTCCGCCGGGAGTCTGGCATCCTCGTCCTCGATCTTGAAGGTGACCGCAACCTGGCTCTGGTCCTCGGCGACCTCGACGTTCGTTACCCGGCCGATGTCGACCCCGAGCACGCGCACCGAGTTGCCGGGGAAGATCTGCACGGCGCGATCGAAGTAGGCGGTCATGTAGCGCTCGTCGTTGCGTTCGCTCGCGATGGTGAAAGCCGAGGCAAGGAGTGCGGCGACGAGCAGGACCGAGATCCCCACGAACTTCTTCGTCACGGCAACAACCCCCTCAGATCCTCGCTGAGGGTCGCGTCGCCGGTCAGGTTCTCCAACAGGTCCCCCACGTCACCGCCGAGGCCGTCATCGGGATCACGCTCTCCGGGCGCCGCTTGTTGGGGCTGCTTTGCCTGCGGCGATCCGGCGCCCGAGGCACCGCCGCCGGATCCGCCTCCGTCGCCGCCTCCATAGCCGTCGCCGTACTCGGCCCGGTCCTCGCAGGGGCGCGGGTCCGCGCCCAGGAGCTCGTCGAGCGCGTTGTCGAAGGTGCCGCAGGGGCCGAAGAAAGCGTCGATGCCGACCGGACCCAGGCTCTGGACGAAGATGTTGGCCCACCGGTTCTCGTACGAACCTCCGGCCGAGTAGGCGACGCTGGAGTAACCCTGGACCGAATCGTGGAGATAGGTGATCGTGGCGGCGAGATCCACCTGGTGACGATCGATGACCTCTAGGGCCTCGTGGAGTTGACCCAGAGCCCGATCCAGCGCAGGCCGGTTCCGACGCACGAGATTGGCCGTTGCGTGCGAGGCCGAGTCGGTGGACGCGAGCAGCCTCTCGACGTCGTCGGTTCGTTCCGAAAGGTTCCCCAGAACGACGTTCAGGTTGTCGATCAGCGAAACCAACGTCTCGTCCTTCTCCGCGAAGGTCGCTCCCAGCGTGTTGAAGGAATCGAGCAGGCGCTCCAGCTCTCGTTTTCGGGAGTCAACCGCATCGGTCACGTCCGCCAACCCGCTGACGAGCGAAGAGACCTGCACGCTCTTGCCCTTGGTCACCGCGGTGATCTGGTCCATGAAGTCTTGGAGTGCCTGCGGATCGGAACGATCGAGCAGGGGGCGAGAACGGTTGGCCAGATCCAGAAGCTCGACCGGCGTGCGCGTGTTCTCCAACTCGATCTCGTCACCGTCGCCGAGTAACTCGCGGCTGCTTCCGCCCTCCAAACGCACCGCCTTGCGTCCCAGAAGCGTCTCGATCACGATCTCGGCGTGAGCGTCGCGGGGCATCTCGACGCCCTTGTCGATCTTGAGTTCGACCTCCACCGCGCCGTCGACGATCTCCACCGCGCCGATGGACCCGGCGTCCAGTCCGGCCACCTGGACGTCGTCGCTGGACCTGAGCCCCGCGGCGTCGGCGAATTGGGCCCGGACGGTGTAGGTGTCCCTGAAGAAACCACCCGACAGCAGCAGCGAGAAGGCGGTTCCACCAAGCACGGCCAGGACGCCGAGGAAACCCATGAGCTTCAGGTTCCGCTCGAGGAACGACTTGTGCAGGGCCCCCTTGAACCTCATGTCTCGTCCCCCGTCAGCGTGAAGCGCAACAGAGAGCCCACGTTGTCGCCGGAGCTCGGCGAGCCGTCACCGCTTCCGCCGGAGGAGCCCCGCCCGTCGTTCGAGACCTCCTGGGTTCCGCCCTGGCCCCGGCCCCCGCAGTCCTGGCACCGCTGGAGATCCTCGTTCTCCCTCTGGCGTACGAGGTCGTTGCCCTCTCCGTCCTGCAGGACGAGTTCCACCAGCCGCACGTTGAACCACTCTCCCCAGGCC
>JBOGWW010000155.1:0-8500 GCA_050693655.1 Actinomycetota bacterium
GTGATCATGGTGCTGTTCTTCCAGCGACGGATCGTCGCAGGTCTCACCGCGGGGGCCGTCAAGTAGACGAGCAGCTACGCTTCGGCAGCCTCCTCCGAGTACCTCTGGCTGAGTTTCACCGGTTTGCGCGTTCTAACCCGCAGATTGAGGAGTTCGACCAGCAGCGAGAAGCCCATCGCGAAGTAGATGTAGCCCTTGGGAATGTGCTGTTCCAAGCCGTCCAGCAGCAGGCTCAACCCGATCAGCAGGAGAAAGCTCAGGGCCAGCATCTTCACGGTGGGGTGCTCGTTCACGAAGCTGCTGATGGTTCCTGCGGAGACGAGCATGATGAGGATGGCGACGGTCACCGCGGCGATCATCACGCCGATCTCGTCCACCATTCCGACCGCGGTGATCACGGAATCGAGAGAGAAAACCGCGTCGAGAAGCAGGATCTGAACGATCACGGCAACGAACGACGAGGCCACCTTGGCGCCCGCGTGATCCTCTTCGCCCTCCAGCTTGTCGTGTATCTCGAAGGTGCTCTTTCCGATCAGGAAGAGTCCGCCGAGGATCAGGATGAGGTCCCGCCCCGAGATCTCGTTTCCGAACACCGTGAACAACGGCGAGGTCAGGCCGATGATCACCGACAAGGTGAGAAGCAGCAGTATCCGCATGATGAGTGCGAGCCCGAGACCAACCCGTCGGGCTCGGCCCTGCTGCTCTTGAGGCAGTTTGCCCGCGAGGATCGAGATGAACACGATGTTGTCGATCCCGAGGACGACCTCGAGCGCCAGCAACGTGAGGAAACCGATGTAGATATCCGGGTCGGTCAGAAACTCCATCTAGGTCTCCTTAGATCCGAGTTGGTCGCCTGAGGCGGTTGCGAGGCTAAATGATGCTGCACAACCGGTCGCGCCGCACGGGGACCAGGGGTTGGAGCTTCTACGGACCTCCTCGCCCGCCCCTCAAGTCTGACCGTCCGAAGAACGGCCCGGTGGTCGTAAGGTAGGCGCCGAAGGGGGACGGGCAATCTGCGCGCGTCCCGTATCGGGCAGCAGTGACGCAGAGAGGAGATCACATGCAAAGACGCGTGTGGGCGGTGGCGATCAGTGGGCTTCTGATCACGGCGATGTTCGCGGGGCTTGCCGCGGCCGATCCCCAGAGCAAGCCCAACGGACCCTGGCCCACCGAGAACCAGAACACCTCGCTCTCGGGGCTTCGCAGCTACGAGGAGCTATGGAAGACGCTCGAGAAGATCGAAGCATCGAGCCGGGGGGCCATGGCTCTATCGGCGGCGCCGAGAACCAGCAATACCGGCAGGGAGATTCCCGTCGCCACCATCGGCGACGGATCCCGCGGAATCATGCTCATCGCCCAGCAGCACGGCAACGAGTACGTTGTCAGCGAGGGCGCGGTCGAGCTCATTCGCGACCTGACCAGCAACTCCGCGGAGGCGAGGTCGATCCGCGCTGCCGTCACCGTGACGGTCGTTCCCCGGGTCAACGTCGACGGGTTCGACGCGCCGATCGAGGACGCGTTCGGAAACACGCCTCCATGGCGGCAGAACTACGACCCGTTCTGCGTCTCGGGTCCGTGCCCCGCGTTCTACCAACGAGGTCGCGGATACGACATCAACCGATACAACTCGTACTTGATCGACCATCCGCTTGACGACCCCAACACCCCGGCAATCGACGACGACAATCCGGTGCCGGAGGCCGTGGCGATGCGGCTGCTCTTCGACGAGCGCCAGCCGGAGGTCGTGATGGACCTGCATCACCAGGGCTCCTATGTGGACGATGACGGTGATCTCATCACCGGCTCGACCTTCTGGCCGAATGCAGAGGGAACCGCGGCGGCGATCGGCAGGTCGGCGGAGTTCGCCGAGGCGGTGACGCTGTCGAAGCGAGTGGTCTCCACACTGGTCACCGAGCTCGATCAGTACGGTTACGCCAACGTCACGCGCTACCCGGGCACCCTGCCTCCCGGTATCGCCCGCAACGCCTACGGGTTGCTGGGCGCCGGATCGGTTCTCTTCGAGTTGCGCGGTGGCATCGGCCAGAAGTCCAACGGCTACATCACCAAGATGGCCTATCGCGCCGGCAAGTCGGTCGTTGCGGCACTAGCGGACGGGTCGCTGTTCGACGCCGACATCGCGGTGGCCGAGGCGCTACCCGAGCGCGGGCCGAGCATCGATCCTCCCAACGAGTCGAGCGAATAGCGCACACAGAACACGGCAGCCGGGGGCCGATCGCCTGACCCCCGGCTGCTTCGCGGTGGGCAACGCGACGTTCCCTTAGCACCGGAGACTCGACCGAACGCCGGCTAACCGGGTGAGCTGCGGTGCCCCTCTCCCCAGTAGAAGGGTCCGGTGGTGTGGATCTCGATATCCCAGCCGAGTCCGCGAAGCCTCGTCTCGAGTTCGGCGGGATCCCAGAAGACCTTGACAACGCGGTAGGTGCTGCCGTCGCTCGTGGTCCTGCGGACGAGCGGTAGGGACTGGGCCGCGATGAACTCGTCGTTGAAGGCGTTTTCGAACTCATCTTCGAAAAAGACCCTGCCCCCGGGCTTGAGTGCTCGCCGCACCAGATCCCAGAATCGATCGAACCGCTCCGGCGGCACGTGACAGAGCCACCAACCGAAGAAGACGACGTCGTAGCGCTCCTCGGGGTTCCAGGAAAAGATGTCGGCCTCGATGAAGCGGATGCGAGGATCGTCGCCCAGCTTCTTGCGTGCCAGCTCCATCGCCTCGGACGACGAGTCGACTGCCGTCAACTCAGAGGCATGCTCGAGCAGGCGGCGCGTTTGGTTGCCGGTCCCACAGGCGATCTCCAGCACTCGTCCGGCGGGGCGGAAGGCATCCAGAGCTCTGTCGATCTCTCGGCCGTGGGCGACGAGTGGATCATCCCCCTGAGCGGCCGAGGCGTCGTACTCGGGGGCCTTGCGCCGGTAGTAGTCGATCTGCTCCTGAATGAGGTCGCGCTCGTGGGGCATCGGGGTCAAGTATGTCGCGAGTGGGCACCGGACAGCCGCCACCGATCCCGCGTCGGGCTCGCGGAATGCTCATCGGAGCGCAATGAGGGTAACGCTCAGCGCAGCGCAGAGGATCCCGAACATTTGCTGTCTGACCATGCGCTCGTTGAGGTAGACGCGAGCGAGAGCGACCGTCGCCGCCGGATACAGCGAGGTTATTACCGCCACGAGAGAAAGCAGGCCGGTCCTGGTTGCGAGAAGGAAGAGGAGATCTGCTCCCAGATTGATGAACCCGAGCCACACCAGGCTGCGGCCCATGCCCCTGGTGGGCCGAAACAATGCGCCGGCAATCGCAACCAGCAATGCGACGGACGCAACCATGGAGATCCGCGTTCCGATCAGGGGCCACAGTCCGGAGTCCCGAGGTGTTCGCTCTAGGAGGATGAAGAACAGTCCGAAGCCTGCTCCCGCGCCCAGCGCCTCGGCTACACCCCGGCCGCCGGACCGCCTCGAGGCCGTAGGCGGGGTCTCAGTTCCGGCGGACGCCGGCTCGGGAGAACTCGAGATCAGCACCACGGCCGCGAGACCCACAACGACACCGACCAATGCAACCGAACCCGGGCGCTCGCCGAACGCGAGTCCGAAGGACAGCGGTATCGCGGCCGCGAGTACCGCCGTGATCGGAGCGACGACGCCCATGCGACCGATGGCCGGCCCGCGGTAGAGGAGCGAGGCACCGGCCATCCCGGCAATGCCCGCGACCGCTCCCCACTGGACGGCTCGCCACGAGAAGGAGCCGTCCCAGAAAGGGAGAACGAGGATGAGAATGGCGGAACTGACGAGCTGCGATAGAAGGATCACGGTGAATACGTGTGCCCTCTTGGAGAGGACGCCGCCGGTGAAATCAGAAACGCCGTAGGCGATCGCAGACCCTAGGGCCAGGACGACTTCCACGCGCTCAGCTCGGTGGGTGCGCGCGCGGGGTCGGCGCGGCCCCAGTGGTGCATAGGTCCATATCTCCTCCGTGAATTCGTTATCCGGGACCACCACTCCGGCGAGTCATCCAGCCGGCTCCCGCTTAACGCGGAGGGAGCGAAGGATATCGACACGTTCTTGAGTGGGTCGCGGCCTCGCGGACCCTACTGCCGAAAACCTCTCCTGCCGCAACGACGACAGAATGCCAGGAGGGAAACTAGGCACGCGTCGCGTCGGGCCTCGGCCCGTGAGACTGAGTGGAGGGCCGCCGCGAGTCACGCCGCGACTGAGGCGCGCGAAGAGCCGGCTTCCGGTTGCGGGAACCGAGGCCCCGGCGCCGAGCCGTCCACACGAGCGGCTTCGTGACCATCCGCATGAGACGCGCGGGCACAAACGGGGCTCCGACCTCGGCATCGAATTCGTGCATGAAGAGCGCCAACTCCAGCGGGTAGGGCATGCCGCTGGCCGTGGTCCGTCCCTCGCGAGCAAGCGCTACGGCGGTTTCGAACAGCTCTTCCATCCTCAGGGCCGGCCGCACCTCAACTCGCACGCGCGCCGGTCCGTCGCCGGCGTTCTCGAATCGGTGGACCGTTCGCGGGGGCACCACGACCGTGTCCCCGGCCCGCGCCGTTATGGTCCTCATTCCCTTCCGAAACCTCATGGTCCCCTGCGTAACCTGGAAGCGCTCCTCCTGAACAGGATGGACGTGCGCCCCGGGGACGTGTCCGTCGGGAGACAGCTCCAGTTCGATGGCGAGGAACTCGCCGCCGGTGTCGGCCGCCGTCTTTTCGAACGTGATCCGCTCGCCGCTGATCGGGTTGTCGAGAACCTGTCCTGCGAAAGCCATCTTCATGCCTCCTGTGAGTCGATCGCACCAACGGCAATCACGCTAGAGATGGAAGGGGCGGCCGTCGTCGTATGAGCGGCGGCTTCTTGGCTGCGCTCGGCTGCGCAGGAAGTGGATGCGGGTGTGGCCCCTCTGTGGTAGCCGTCGAGTTCAAGCTGCGCAGATGTTTCGCGCGGTCGCGAGGAGGCCGAGGCGTGACCAGTCGTCCGGTTGCGTCATCGGGAGTAGGGCCCCGACTCATCCGTACTCCCGCGGGCGTAGACGATCGGAGTGCTGCGAGGCGATGACACCGCCCTCTCCCGGATTTACGGTTTGTCCATGACCATCAACGCGATGCCATGGCGGACGGCTGAGGCGCGGCCGCAGCTCGGATCCACGTTTCTACTCCCGCTCGCGGTGGGAGCGATCCAGCTGGTCGGAACGCACTTCGCCGGGTTCCGCCAGCCCGAACGTCTGGACCTGGATGCTCGAGGTCTTCTTCTTCTGGCGGTGGGCCCGATCGCGCTCCTTCTCCGTCGTCGCTATCCGGTTGGCGTGTTGTGGTTCGTGCTCCTCACCACGCTCGGATACCTGCTGCTGGACTATCCGAGGGGTCCGATCTTCCTCGCGTTGATCGTTGCATTCGTGACCGTGGTGATGTCGGGACACCGGGTCGCCGCGGTCACGTCCCTGGTCGTGGGATACGTCTCGTTCCTGTGGCTGCCATCTGTCGTGAGCACGGAATCGGCGCCCCAGCTGGCCGGGGCTCTGGGTTTGGCTGCGTGGCTGCTCGTCCTCTTCACGGTGTCGGAGATCGCTCGTTCGAGACGGGAGCGCAAGCTCGAGCTGGCGCGTTCTGCAGCGGAGGAGGCCAGGCGTCGCGCCAGCGAGGAGCGACTTCGAATAGCGCGGGAACTGCACGACGTACTAGCGCACAACATCTCGCTCATCAACGTCCAGGCGGGCGTGGCGGTGCATCTGATGGACGAGCGCCCAGAACAGGCCCGCACCGCTCTTACCGCGATCAAGCAGGCGAGCAGTGAAGCCCTTGGGGAGCTGCGATCGGTGCTCGACATACTGCGCGAGGGCTACGAGACGGCGCCCCGCTCGCCGGCGCCGGGGCTCGCCCGGCTCGACGAACTCGTCGCGAAGACCGAGGCTGCGGGGCTACGGGTGGCGACGGAAGTCGAAGGGACTCCGCGCCCCCTGCCGAGGAGAGTCGACCTCGCCGCGTTCCGCATCGTGCAGGAGGCCCTCACCAACGTGACCCGTCATGCAGGGGAGGCAAGCGCCACCGTCAGGATCGGCTACGGCGGGCGCGACATCACCGTTCAGATCGACGACGACGGGAACGGCGCGGCGGCCGAGGTGTCATCCGGGGGCAGGGGCATCTCGGGGATGCGCGAGCGCGCGAGTGCGCTTGACGGAGAGCTGGAGGCGGGCCCTCTTCCCGAGGGCGGCTTCCGCGTTCGGGCCCGGTTGCCACTGAGTGGCGACGAATCGGAGGAGGCCACGTGATCCGCGTGCTTCTTGCCGACGATCAGGCCCTCGTGCGTGCGGGTTTTCGAGCGCTGCTGGACGCCCAGGACGACTTCGATGTCGTCGCAGAGGCGGAGGACGGCGAGGAGGCGGTCCGGATGGCGCAGAAGCTCAAGCCGGACGTCGTATTGATGGACATTCGCATGCCCGGGATGGACGGGCTCCAAGCCACTCGTGCGATCGCCTCAGACGAGGCTCTGAAGGAGGTGCGCGTCGTCATCCTCACGACCTTCGATCTCGACGAGTACGTGTTCGAAGCGCTCCGGGTCGGGGCCAGCGGCTTCCTCGTCAAGAGCACCGAGCCGGCAGAACTCGTCCACGCGGTGAGCGTGGTGGCCGCGGGCGACGCGTTGTTGTCTCCGGGAGTGACCAAGCGCCTCGTGGCGGAGTTCGCGGAGCGAGCCAAGGTACCCACCCTGTCGCCGGCTCTCGACGCGCTCACGGATCGGGAGCGCGAAGTCATGAAGCTGGTGGCGGAGGGACTCTCCAACGATGAGATCGCCGAGCGACTCGTCGTTAGTCCGGCTACAGCCAAGACGCACGTAAGCCGGGCGATGGTGAAGCTGGGCGCACGGGACCGGGCTCAGCTGGTCGTATTTGCGTTCGAGTCCGGTCTCGCCCGCCCGGGCTGGCTCGACTGATCGGCTACCTCATCGGAGGTACGTGACCGAAAGCTCTGTGCGCCCCGCACGGTATTCGATGAGCATCCCCCAGGGCGATGACTTCACGAGCTTCCTTCACCACCATGGGACCTGTTGCGAGTAAGGCGGGCCGGGAACTCCCACTCGCCTCGACAAGAGGAGGTTCGATGACGGTCTTGACCATGGCAACAGAAATCGCGGGACGCGGTGACTGGGGGCCGGGCCCCTGGTGGCCGATCTTCCCCATCTTCTGGGTGCTCGTATTGGGCGTAGTGATCTTTGCGCTGTTCCGGTTCCGCGGTCGCGGCCGGTGGCAACGCGGGCACTCCGCGGAAGACGTTCTCGCCGAGCGTTACGCGCGCGGAGAGATCTCGGTGGATGAATACCGAGAGCGCCTGAGTGTCCTCAAGGAACAAAGGTGACCGACTTCGTTATCGAGACCCACGACATCACCAAACGCTACGGAGATAACGTTGCGGTCGACCACCTGAACCTGCGCGTTCGCCGCGGCGAGGTCTACGGATTCCTGGGTCCAAACGGTGCCGGCAAGACGACGACTCTGCGAATGCTGCTGGGCCTGACGAGGGCGACCTCCGGGAGGACCGAGGTTCTCGGCGGACCACCGGGCTCTCCCGAGAGCATCGCCCACATCGGGGCCCTCATCGAGTCACCCGGCTTCTACCCGGGTCTCTCGGGCCGAGACAACCTGTGCGTGCTCGCTCACCATTCCGGAGCACCGAGGCAGCGCATCGACTCGGTTCTCGAAGAGGTCGGCCTTGCGAATCGGGCAAAGGATCGCTTCGCCACCTACTCGCAGGGGATGAAACAGCGACTCGGCGTCGCGGCAGCACTGCTGAAGGACCCGGAGCTGCTGATCCTCGATGAGCCCACCAATGGACTCGATCCAGGAGGGATGGCCGAGATGCGGAGCTTCATCCGCGGGCTCGGCCGCGGACGGCGCACCGTGCTCCTGTCGACGCACTTGATGCCAGAGGTCGAGCAGGCCTGCGACCGGGCGGGTGTGATCAGCAGGGGTGTACTGGTCAAAGAGGGAACGGTGGATGAGCTTCGTGGAGGAAACGTCCTCCGGGTCGTGGCCGAGCCCGTGGAGGAAGCTCGTCGCCTGGTCGAAGCGCTCTCGGACGTGACGGCTGTTGCGATGGTCGAGGGCGCCCTGAGAGTCAAGACCGATCCAACTGCAGCACCTGCGATCAATCATGTGCTCGTGAACGCCGGGATAGCGGTTTCGGAGCTGAGTCCTGATCGGGCCTCCCTGGAAGAAGTCTTCCTCGCGCTGACACAGCAAGAGAAGGGGGAGCGGTGATGGGAAGCATCGCGGCGCAATTCCTGGTTCTCCGCAAGCGGACGAGCACCTGGATCCTCATGGGGATCTGGGTCCTGCTCGGGATCATGTTCTCGCACTTGTTGCCGTATCTCACGTACCGAGGAAGCGCCGGAGGACCGGGCCAGACATCGCTTCAGGCGCTGCTGCCCGAAGGTCTCGCGGACAACCTCCTGGCCGGGTTCCCGTTTTTCGGAGGAGTGTTCGCGCTCATGCTGGGGG
>JBOGWW010000156.1:0-2057 GCA_050693655.1 Actinomycetota bacterium
GCCCACGAGCGCGTCGTTGACCTCGACTCCGGCCAGAGTCAGGTTTTCGCCGAAGGTGCCGGGGGCGAGTTCCCTGCCGAGTTCGACGAACCACCACTCGTAGTCCTCGAGTGCATAGGCGTAGACCGCCTGGTCCGGACCGCCGTGATGCTTGCGATCGGCCTGATCGTCGCCGTCGAGGTTGACGCCCCTCGCGGCCACCCGGCCCTCGACCGGGTGCTTCCAGATCGCCGAGGTCTTGCGCCTGCCGTCGAGCATGAACTCCTTCGGGGTGCCGACGTTGACCGAGACCACTCTTGAATCAATCATGCTTTCTCCAAGGCATTGGACCGTTCCACTATTTCATCGAAGGTGATGCTGGTGAGACAGATCGAGGGCAGTGCGGGGCCCCCGTGGGAGCGCGCGCTCCGGGGCAGCTTCGAACGGCTCGTCGTCGAGTCCGAGGTGCTGGCCGGCAACCCTCTGAACGACCCGGCGCACAGGCCGCTCTACGTGTACCGGGCGCCGGGAGCGACCGACGACGGTTCCCATCCCACCGTGTACGTCATCCAGGGCATGACCGGCCAGCTCGACATGTGGCTGGCGCGGAGCGCGTTCGAGCCCACCGTGATCGAGCGCGTCGACGAGCTATTTGCGGACGGCGACTGCCCGTCGGCCATCGTCGTGTTCGTCGATGCGTGGACCAGTTACGGCGGGTCGCAGTTCATCAACTCCACCTCGACCGGACGTTACATGGACTACCTCTGCGACGAGATCGTGCCGTTCGTCGACGAGCGTTATCCGACCCTCGCCTCCCGCGACCACCGCGGCCTGACGGGCAAGTCCTCCGGTGGCTACGGAGCCATGGTCGTGCCCATGCTCCGCCCCGACGTCTTCGGCGCGCTCGCGAGTCACGCCGGCGATGCGCTCTTCGAGGCCTGCTACCAGACGGAGTTTCCCACCACCGCGCGCGTGCTGCGCGACTCCTTCGAGGGGAGCTTCGACGTCTTCTTCGAGCGCTTTCGCTCGGCCCCCAGGCTCGACTGGGACCTCTACGGCCACCCGCTCAACACCTACGCGATGGGAGCCTGTTACTCGCCCGACCCCGGCAACCCCGGCAAGGCCCTGCTGCCGTTCGACATCGAGACGGGCCGTCTGGTCGACGAGGTCTGGGAGCGGTGGCTCGAGTGGGACCCCGTGCGCCTGGCGCCTGAGCGCGCCGACGCGCTCGGGTCGATGAAGCGCATCTACCTGGACGCCGGCCGCAGCGACGAGTACTTCCTCGACCTCGGGGCCAAGGCGTTCGCCAAGGAGCTGGACTCCCTCGGGGTGGTCCACACGCTGGATCTCTTCGAGGGCAAGCACGGGGGCCTGCAGTACCGCTACCCGGGGGCGATCAAGGAGCTGGTGGCGGCCCTGGCGCCGTAATCCAGGACGCTCAAAGTGGGACATACTCTTCTTTCGTAGGACTTCGAAGACACGGACTTCGGAGAGGAGAGAAGCGGGATGGAC
Organism: Actinomycetota bacterium; assembly: GCA_050693655.1. Taxonomy (GTDB): domain Bacteria; phylum Actinomycetota; class CADDZG01; order CADDZG01; family WHSQ01; genus WHSV01. Next base: position 1,492 of record JBOGWW010000156.1, read on the forward strand.
CTACTGCCCGAGCGCGTTCCCTGGTACCTCGTCGGACCGCTCATCGGTCTGCTCGTGGCGGGCATGTTCGCGCTCGCCAACAAGCCCCTGGGAGCCAGCGGCTCCTACGTCCAGACCATTGCGGCCTTCCGCAAACGGGCCTCTGAGCCGTGGAGGGTCTGGTACTTCGCCGGCATCTTCCTCGGTGCGATCGTCGCCAGCGCACTGCAGGGCCGGTTGCAGTTGCGCACCGGTTACGAGCTGATGCTCGACGCCTGGCCTTTTCCCCTAACGCTCGTGGTCCTGGTCATCGGCGGAGTCGTGATGGGCTACGGAGCCCGCATGGCCGGCGGCTGCACCTCCGGTCACGGCCTGTGCGGCACCTCGGCTCGCTCGGTCGCAAGCTTCACGGCCACCGCGACCTTCATGAGCGTCGCCGTCGGCGTGACCTTCGTCCTGCACTGGCTCACGGGAGGCCGCTTGTGAAGCTGATGGGCCTCTTGTTCGGCGCCGCTTTCGGGTTCCTCATCTCGCTCGCCGGGCTAAACGACTACGAGGTCATCCACAACATGCTGCTCCTCGAGGAC
>JBOGWW010000157.1:0-3641 GCA_050693655.1 Actinomycetota bacterium
CGGCTCGCCCGGCTGGCGCGCGCGGGACTAATCCCCGAAGAGCGTGGCGGGTGAGCATCGTCCTGGAGCGGCGCTGCGGTCGCCGTCGCGCCACACCGAGGAGCTGCCGAGGTGCCCACGACTAAGGCGGGCCTCGCCCGCCTGATCGAGCGCGCAGGGATCCGCGACCAGAGGCTCGTGGCTGCGTTTCGCGCGGTCGACCGAGCGGACTTCGTGCCCGATCAGCTGATCGACCAGGCCTACCTCGATCGCCCCCTGGGCATCCCTCATCGGCAGGTCACGACCCAGCCCTCGCTGGTGGCGCGCATGGTGGAGGCGGCCGCAGTCACCTCCGACGATCGCGTGCTGGAGATCGGCACGGGCTACGGGTTCCAAACCGCGCTGCTGGCACGGCTGGGCCGCGCCGTCGTGTCCGTGGAGCGCCACAGCTCCCTGGCGGAGGCGGCGCGTCACAACCTCGAGCGCACCGGCGTCACCAACGCGAGCATCGTGGTGGCCGACGGCTGGAAGGGTCGCCCCGACCGGGCACCGTTCGACTCAATCATCGTCTCCGCCGCCGCCGAAGAGGTGCCTCCCATGCTGGCCGACCAGCTTCGGGAGGGCGGACGCCTGGTCATCCCGATCCGGGAGGAGGCCGACGACGTCTACCTGTTCGTCAAGAGGCGAGGCCGGCTAGAACGGACCCGGCTCGTGAGTCCAGCCTCCTTCGTCCCGCTCGTCCCCGGCCGCCCGACGTGACCAATCCGACGGAGGTTGCCAACACCCGCCACGGGGAGCCGAGCGTTACCGCTCCGTAGATGTGTTCGTCGAGGCTCCGACGTTCGGGACAGCCGTGGAACCGAAGGCGCCGTCCGGGTTCGCTGCGCGGCACTGCAGATGAACCCTCCGAGTGCGCAGGCTTCGATCTGATGGTCTCAGCGATCCGCCGAGCTCACTCAGCGTCGATTGCATAGTCAGCGCCAATCTCTGCTCGCGTTTCTCGAGGCAAACCTCCTCGACTCCGACAGTTGCGGAGGCGAAGTTACGGGCACCTTACGGGCGCGTCGAACCCCCCGTCGCCGATATCGAGTGGGGCCTTGCCTACATCGCGCGGAATGAGGCCGGTGATCGGACCTCCGTTGGCAGCGGAAGCCGGGGTTCCATCGGTTTGATTCGCACCTGCGGTAGCCGGAACCACCGAGCACTTCAGAAGCGGAGTTACGCCGTGAACGTGTGCCGACGCTCCGCCCACCGGGACCCCGACCAGCACGACTACAAAGCCGAAAACCATCAATGCTCTCTTCATAAGTGCCCCCTCACCTTCCTTGCCCTTCTCCGTGGGCTGTTGACGGCTATGCCTCAGTACCGCCGCGGCCTCACCGTTGGTTTCACTCATCGGGGCCGGGATCTCGAGTGATTGCCGCCACCGCCCACGGCGAATTCCCGGTCGCCGATCGTGCAGGGAATTCATGGCGAGTAGCTCAACTGCTCCTCCCAATCGCTCGGGCGTCCTTCCCGCGTCAAGTCGAACAGATTCCAGAGCGGCTCGAGGGTGCCGACGCTCAGGTCGTCCTGTCCGGGGTCGGTTGGCGTGTAGAGAAGCTCCGCACCCCAGGAGCGGCGGATCGTTCGGCCGCCCGGTACTCCGCTGACTCTCCTTGAAACCGCTCGGTCATAGCTTGCCTCTGTCTCCGCCGCAGGCTGTCGAATGGTCAGACCGTATATCAACGGAAAACTCATCGGTTGCTACCTTTCCAGACCCGTCCTTCCCAGGGCTGGGTGAGCGTCCATCTTCTCCACGCGCCGAGGAGACGAGGGTCCATTACTCTTCCTCCGGCATGGTTCCGGCAACTCCCGCGGCGGTAAGCGCCTCGTTTCGCTCCAGGTAATCCGCGATGCGAGTCACCTTGCTACCGGCAACGGTGAACACGTTGTAGATCTCTCCCCCCACCTCGAGGCCAGCGATCTCCCGTAAACCAGGAGCCCGCACACCCAACACCACGTGATCACTACCTCCGATGAGCTCGACGGAATCGATCTCGTAGTCCTTGTCGCGCTGGGCGATGAAGGCAGCAACGACCTCCTCAGGACCACGACAAATGAGATCCTTCTGCAGTCCCTGCCAGACGATGTCTGGGTCCAGCACAGCGGCCAGAGCTCCGAGGTCGCGTCGTCGTAGGGCATCCAGCCAGCCGAGGAGTAGCTCAATATGGCGACGTTTCCTCGGCCTCCTCACTTCATGATGATCTCCAGACACGGCCGTGTTCTCGGAGGCCGATTTCGCACCTCGACCACGCAGCCACCGCACCAGCTCGGCTGCATCGCTGCGCTCTGCGGCATCGATGGGAGTGAGGTTTTCCCAGGGTGGAATCCAGTTCAGATCGGCCCCTCGGTCGAGCAGATACTCCGCGCAGCGCCGCTGTCCGCCATGACACGCACCCCAAAAGGCGTGATTCACGTCCTCGGACGCGCGTGGCGTCTCAGCAAAGTAGCTCTCCACGCGCTCGATCAGCCCGAGCGTCGCAGCATCCGTCAGTGTCGTCTTCGCTCCGCGCTCCACCAACCGGTGCGCGGCTCGCCACTGCCCGAAGCCACGTGCGTCCGCGAGCGGAGTACCCCCGCCGATTACCGCACCATCTGCCTCTATGTCGGCGCCTGCGTGGATCAGCGCGTCGAGTACGTCGAGGTCATCGCTGCTCGCGGCCCAGTGCAGCGGCGTCTCGCCGTGCGGTCCCCTGAAACGAGCGTTGACATCGGCGCCGGCTGCGACCAAGGCTGCCACCGTCGCCGAGCCGTTGGGAAAGTGGCCGGGCCAGTCGGTCGCGACATGGAGCAGCGTGCGCGACGTACCGCTGGGATCGTCATCGCCCAGCCTCGCCGAGGCCAGGCCTGGATTCTCGGCCAGCAGCCGCTTCAGCATCGAAACATCGCCGGTGTGAATCGCCTCGACCACAGCCACGGCCAATGGCTCCGAGGTGTGCAGGGTCACCATGGCAAGGACCCCCGCACCTTTCCTGCCATCAAGTTGCTCTCCTCCCCTTTGTCGAGACCATGACTAACCTCGAGTCCGTCCTGCTAACTACTCGGACGTGCTGCCACGCCGAGAATGTGCGGTGTGCTCGGCGTGGAGACGACGTAATCGGGAAAGCGCAATCGCTCAACGCGCTGCATCTCGAACCCGGCGTTGGCGATCGCGGCCGAGGTGTCGCGCCCGGTGTGGCAGCCTCCGGCCAACAACGGCCAGACAGTTGCGTCCGCCAGACGCTGAACGCGCCGGAGAGCAAAAGTGTCTCCACGCACGTGCTCGTAGAAATGCAAGCGCCCCCCGGGACGGAGAATACGGTAGATCTCTCCGAGCGCTCCCTGCTGATCGGGAACCGAGCACAAGACGAGCGACACGACGGCCACCTCGAACGCGTCATCGTCGGCGGGGAGATGCTCGGCGTCCCCGTCGACGACCTCAACCGGGACGGGAGCCCTCTCGGCGTTGTTCCGTGCGAGTCTGCGAAGGTGCGGTGACGGCTCCACTGCGAGCACCCGCGAAACTCCAGACGGATAGTGAGCGAAGTTCAAGCCGTTGCCACAGCCCACCTCGATCACGCGCCCGGACATTCCGGCCAGCAGTTGCCGCCGGTGATCAAGGACTCCACCCTGATCCATCC
>JBOGWW010000158.1:0-11850 GCA_050693655.1 Actinomycetota bacterium
GCCCCGAAGGGTCGAGCCGCTCCACCGCGGCGCTCAGGCCGACGACGGAACGGTGCCGCGCCAGCCATGCACAGTGGCGCTCGAAGGCCTGCGGCGACACGGCGAGCGGAGATCGCCACGATGGATCCACCGAGTGATAACAGAGAATGGTCATAGCCTGCCTTGTCGTGATTCGCTGCGAGGGGTAGTAGCGCAAACGCTCACAGCCATCGTAGGTCGTATCGCCGGCCGCAGCGGGCGGTTGGGGCGTTCGGTCCTTACGTATTTAACGCAGTCTGCGCGTCGCCGTATGACACCTGAGCGTGGTCGAGTAACGTGATCCCGGTTATGTACTTCTGCCTCGAGGGAGTCCCAAGTTGAGCCGGTTCCAACCGATTCGTAGAGCCCGACGGGCGCCCGACGCACCGCCCATGGTGGACCCGATCCTCGATGAGAGGCACCTAGACCCAGCTCCCGCCACTACGGTCCCCGCGGAAGCCTCCGGCCCTCCGGCGCCCACCTCCAAGAACGAGATGACGCGCACGCAAATTCGGGGCTCCAGCCTTTTGCTCGTCGGCAGGGCTTTGTCCCTGGGGATCAATTTCGGCTCGCAGATCCTCATCGTTCGATACCTGAGCAAGAGCGACTACGGCGCCTTCGCCTACGCCTTGTCGCTGGTCATGCTCGGTCAGAACATCGCGACCTTCGGGCTGGATCGATCGTTCACGCGTTTCGTCCCCATTTACGACGAGCGAGGGGAATACTCCAAAGCCTTCGGGACGATGGTCATGGTGGTCGGAACGATCCTCGGCATCGGGATCGCCATGATCCTGGTCGTCTATGGGGGCCAGAGCTTCATCGCGGGCAATCTGATCGATGACGAACAAGCGGTTTCGATGCTCTTGATCATGGTCTTTCTGTCACCCATTCAGGCTCTCGACAACCTGCAGGTGAGCCTCTTCGCCGTCTACTCGAAACCGCGCGCCATCTTCTACCGAAAGTACGTCGTGGCGCCCGGGCTCAGGCTGTTGGTCGTTGGAGCGTTGGTCCTCAGCAACAGCTCTGTGGGGTTCCTGGCCGCCGGATACGTTGCGGCCGGAGCACTTGGCCTTGCGCTCTACGCGGTGGTGCTCGTGCGGCTTCTTCGCAGCCGGGGATTGTTCGAGCACTTCAGCCTGAAGACGATGATCATGCCCGTTCGCGAGGTTTTGTCCTTTACGGTTCCTCTGCTCACTTCGGACCTCGTCCATGTGCTGATGCTCGCCTCGGGCGGTCTCGTGCTGGGTCTTTTCGCGGGGACGAGCGAGGTCGGAGCCTTTCGAGCGATCCAGCCCGCAGCCCATCTGAACGCCCTCGCGATGGCGAGCTTCACCACCTTGTTCACGCCCCTGCTGGCGCGTCTCTATGCGCGCGACGACAGGGAAGGGATCAACGACATGTACTGGCAGACCGCCATATGGCTTGCCGTGATCTCGTTCCCCATCTTCGCGCTGACCTTCTCACTGGCCCAACCCCTGACCGTGGCCCTGTTCGGAGCGCGCTACGAGGATTCTGCGGTCCTCCTGACGCTTCTGTCTCTGGGCTATTATTTCAACGCGTCGCTTGGTTTCAACGGGTTGACCTTGAAGGTGTTCGGGCGTATGCGCTACATCATCGCCGTGAACCTCGGCGCGGCGGTGGTGAACGTGGGTCTCAACTTCTTGTTTATTCCCCCCTATGGAGCGCTCGGCGCGGCTCTGGCCGCCTGCGGGACGCTCGTGGCTCACAACATCTTCAAACAGTTGGGTCTGCGTCTCGGGACCGGTATCAGCCTCTTCGAATGGCGGTACGCGGCGTTGTACGGAAGCATCGTGGTGAGCGCCGCCCTTCTGCTCGGCGTTCAGGTCTTTCTTGAGCCCCCATTGGCTGTGGGAGTCGTCCTTGCCGGAATCGCCTCCCTGGTGGTCCTACGTCTTGCCCGACGGTCTCTCCGGGTCGACGAGATGTTCCCTGAGCTCATGCGCTTCAAGTGGGCTCGCCTTCTGACCGGTCATGACCGGTAGCGCAAGGGACGTCTCGGTCGGCGTGGCGAACCCGGGGACGAAGCCGCCGGAGGATGTGAAGGGTCGGGTCGCCGGAGCCAACTGGCGCTACCTGTTACCGGATCTCAGGCTCGGCCACGTCCTGTGTGTGGGAGTCCCGTCGCTCACGACGCTGTCGTCGCTGGCACGGTTCGGAGATCGTGTGACGATCCTCGTCGAGCGCGAGGCGCAGGCTCGCCGCAGCAATCTCGACGCTGCCGAAAGGGGACTGGACAACGTCGATGCGATCTCCCTCGTTGGTCTTGGGTCGAGGCCGGTCGCCCCCTTGAGTATCGACGTAGTGCTGGCCGGCGGGACGAGGACGGGACGCCGGCTGTGGAGCAGGCCGGCCGTGCAGGCCGATCTTCGGCGCTGGCTGAAGCGCGAGGGTCTTCTCTACGCCGAGTTCGAGTCGCTCCATGATGCAGGGTACAGGGCGTTGCTCGAGGGCTTCCAGCGGGAGTTCCGACCTCTGTGGCTTGCCCCCTCCAGCGGGGAAACCCGGGCGGCTGCGCCGCTGAACGACGCTAAGGCCATCGCCCACTTGATGGACCAGGGCATCGTCCGTCACAGCCACGCCTACCGACGCCCGTTCCGAAGACGTGGTCCGACATCAACCCAACGTCGTCTGCTCAAGCGGGCGACAACACGCTTCGGTGCGCTCGTCGGGGGGGTCGAGTTGGACCTTGACCGCCCGCCCGCGTATCTTCGCTCGCTCGCCCGGAGTGCCGGACTGGATGTCGATGACGATCGTTGGGGCCTGCTGGCTTCGGGTCATTACAACCAGAAGAAGGTCCTTCTCTTCCTGTTCGAGGGTGAAGCCGAGAGTCCTCGCTATGTCGTAAAGATGACGCGCCATCACGCTTACAACGAACGGCTGGAGAATGAGTGGCGGGCGCTCATGTTGCTGAACGACAAGCTCATGCGCGAGCGGCTTACGGTGCCTCAACCGGCTTTTTTTGGAGTCCACAACTCGGTCGCTGTGCTGGGACAGACGGCAATCACGGGGACTCCCTTCAGAAGGGTTTCTACGGGGGCCGCCGACTGCCCTCACGCTCTCGCGTTGCTGGATGGCCTTGTTGAGCTTGGAGCGACGACTACCCGCCGCCCAGATGACTCTGCGAAGGTCGTCGCCGATCTTGATGGTTTGCTCCAGCAGTTCTTTCGCATCTACCAGCCACCCAGCCGTCAGCGAGACTTCCTGACGAAACAGCTAGACGTGATCCGTTATGAGGGGACCGGGCTAACGCCGGTCTTTGCTCACGGCGATGCCGGCACGTGGAACGTGTTGGTGACGACCGAGGGTGGGGTCGCGCTGCTTGACTGGGAGGCCTTCGACGATATCGGGATGCCCCTCTGGGATCTCTTCTACTTCATGCGCAGCTACATGGTGTTGGCCTCGCGTTCTTCGGGGACGCACGACGCGCTCAAGGCGTTCAGCCGCTACGGTCTCGGCGACGGCGCCCTCAGCCGGCTTCTTGCGGATGTGACGCAGCGCTATTGCGATGTGACCGGTCTGGCAAGGAGGTTGGTGGAGCCACTCTTCTACATGTGCTGGGTCCATCGAGCGATCAAGGAGTCGTTCCGCACTGCGCCTCAGAAGCTTCGGCGCGCGCATTACGCGCGGCTCGTGGGCCTTTGCATCGAGCGGCGTGACGCCCCGGGACTCGACCGGATCTTCTCCACGGTTCCTGGCGGCTAGACGGTCAGGTCGCTAGTGCGTCCGGGGGCGCGTCGAGGGGGAACGACGACACTACTCGACGTATCTTCTCGACCTGGTCGGATTCAAGGCGGGTACGCCATCTCCCCGGCTGCTCGCTCGTGACCCGCTTTGTCGAATCGAGAAACGCTTCGGCCTCCTCGGTCCAGCTCAAACCCACCTTGTGGAAGAGCTCCTTGAATCTCGTCTTCGGATCGAGACAAAGGCTCTCATGCCACACGACTTGCCACTCGGGATGTGCGGCGGCCGTTCTCTCGAGGGCGGAGGTCAGCAGGGCTATCTGCCACGTGAGTAGCTCGATGGAGGTCGCGCGCTTCTGCGGAAGGGGTATGCCCATCGGATCCAGGTAACGCCGGCGGACCGATGATCGTTCGAACAGGCTGCACCCTCCTCCGGCACCCCAGCCGAGCTCGGCCCAACTTCCAACCACATTGAAGGGATGTCGAAGCACGACAACTACCTTCGGCTGCCATCTCTCGGCGATCCACGACACCGAGAAGGAGGTGTGGACCGACTTGACCACGACGTTGGCCGCCGTCGTCCCGTCGGAGGGCGGCGAAGCCAGGGCGATCGCAGCCCGCAGTTTGAGCGACAAGCACGGGTCGACCTGGGTGCACAACGCCCTCCGGAACTCGTTCTTATCGGCCAGCTTGAGCAGCAGCTTGCCGGTTTTCCAGCGGGGATTACGGGAGTGTCTGATTCCTGCGAAGGCTCCATCCCAGAGGCGAGCGTAGTCCTCGGGGGCTTCGTCGCCGGGGTCGAGCACCGGGTAACGTCCCAGGGCTCGCTTGGCCTTGAGCGCGAAGGGGACCTGAGTATCGTTGTCCGGCTCGTTTATGGAGCACGAGTCGGCCGCCAGCCCCATGACCTGTTCGACCCAGGTGGTGCCCGAGCGAGGTGGTCCCACGACCAGCACCGGGCGAACTCCGCCGATTGAAGTCAAGATCTGAACGCCTCACGCTTCTTCTCGGCAACGACGGTGGCGTAGACCTCCTCGAAGGCTCGGCCCACGGCGGACCAGTCGTACTTCGGGCGTACGTACTCGCCGCCGGTGTGCCCGAGCTTCCGTGCGAAGTCGTCGTCCGACAGCACCCGCACGAGATGGTCGGCGAGCTCTTTGGGTGTCGAGCCGACGAGCAACTGGGTGCCGGAGGTGATGTCGTCCAGACCTCGATGACCGAGGGGGGTGACGACGCAGGGAATATCGGTGGCCATGGCCTCGAGGAGCTTCGTCTTGATCCCCGTCCCCGAGAGGAACGGTCCGGCCCACACCCTGCTTCCCGTGATCCACGAGCGCATGTCCTCCACCGGGCCGGTGACCGTTACGCCGTCCAGCTTTCCGAGGGCGACGACCTCGGGGGCCGGGTCGCGGCCGACCAGGACGACGTTAGCTGCGGGATGCTGAGCCCGGACCAGCGGCAGCACCTGTTCCACGAGGTATTGGACGGTGGTGACGTTGGGCGCGTAGTTCATGGCTCCGTGGAAGATGATTCGGTTGCGATCGACTTCAGCGGACGGATCGGGCGCGTAAGCGGAGGCGTCGAAGCCGATCGGGATGATCGTGAAGGGCAAGGTCGAATCGAGGGCGCGCAGCTCGTCGCGGTCACCTTCGTTGCTCGGCACGACCCGCCCGAAGCCGCGGTAACGCGTCGCTTCGAAGCGCCGGATCAACTTCGCATCGAGCCGGAACAGTGGCTTGCGGATACCGCGAGCGACCTCAGCGCGGGCATCAACGTTGAGATGCCAGGCGTCCATGACGCCCAGCACACACGGGAGACCTCCGAGGTCGGGCAGAAGCCCGGCCAGCTTACCGGGGCCGATGTGCACCACATCCGGCTTGAAGCGAGCGATCTCCTCCCTCAAAGGCCCACGGAGACCGGAGGCGAGACGCTCTGCGCGTACGGGTCGTCGCAGGGCCACGGCTGCGGCGACGTCGCCCAGGCTCCGCAGGCTCGACGGCCTGACGTAGTCGATGACCCGCATATCGATGTCGACGGCGGGGTTGGCCGATTGTTCGGGGAACCTGTAGCCGATGAGCCGCACGTCGTTGCGCTTGCCGAGCTCGGGAACCAGGCCCATGAGCTGCCTTCGGTAGCCGGTGTTCACGGGGTGAAAGGGTGTATCCGAAGCGCAGATCAGGATTCGCATGTTCAGCTCCTTGGGATGACGGTTTTCCTGGCGGGGGACATGGTTGCAGTGGCCGAACGGGTTACCGATGATTCGTCGGGAGTCACGGGGCGCGCCACCGGTTCCAGCGCCGGGCGTAAGCACTCCATACGGCGGCGGTCCCCGCCCGGCGAACTTCGTCGACGGGCAACGCCGCATCGATGATCACGGCGTCTTGAAGCCTCGGGAGAAGCGCTCGGTACGCCTCCCGTTCGGCTTCGAGCGCCTGGGGGCTCAATTCTCCCTTGCGTTCGTGAATGACCTTTCCCGGAGCGTCGAGCACGATGGTGAGGTCGGGCGGTGGACACATGCGGGCCAGCACCCATCGACGAACTAGGCCGCGACGCGGGAGCCTCCGGCGCGCCGGCAGCAGCGAGTCATAAGGGTACCGATCGAACAGCACGAGGCGGCCGCGGGCGCGGTGGAAGGCCCCGTTCAGCCAGCGCCCCCAAAGACCCCCGATGCGGCTCGCAAGGCTGAAACCGGGCGCGATCGACCTCTCCGCGCGCCGGTAGGGGCCCATGTAGAGGGTCCGAACCGGAAAGAAGAAGTTTTGGGACAACCCCATCACGAGCGTCGATTTACCGGCCCCGTCCGGGGCGAGTACGGCCACACCGAGCCCGCGGCGGTAGCGCGGCCTGAGGAATCGCCCGGCTTGACGCCAGGCGCCGTTCGCCAGCCGGCGGCGGTACACCAGAGCCGGCGCGCGACGGCGCCAGCGGACCTCGAGGATGGCGCCGAACTCCACCAGGGACTCCCATTCACCCCCCCGGGCGGCATCGAGCAAGGCTTCCGGGGTCCACGGGGCTGGGCAAACCTCGCTGAGGAAGCGGGCGATCGGGCCGGTGGTTGTGGCGCGGTCGGTGAGTTCCTGCAGCCGGGCCGCGGCCGCCGGGGTCACCCTGCCCTTGTCGAGGACCCGGTGGAGCAACAGAGCCCAGAAGGCGTCGTCGTCGGCCAGCACCTCCAGTCCGTTCCGGCGATGACGACGTTTCAGGCATGAGGACTCCACCCCGGTCGGGAGGCACCACCCGGGACCGAAGGCGAGCTCGGTAACGACGTCGAGCTTCAGCCACACGTCATCGGAGAAGTCGTAGTTCAAGAAGAAACAGTGGGACGCATACCCCCATGCGGGGATTGGAGCGAAGCCCAGCCGAGCGATCGCCCTCTTCATCGCAGGCAGGTCGGACCGGTCCACGAGGAGGTCCACGTCGCCGCCGGGGGCGCCGAGATCCTCTTCTCCCCGTAACACACACCAGCGGATTCCGTCCCGGTCGAGCGCGTCGAATACCGTCTCCAGCGTCGAGCTCATCCCCGGCCCGGCATCGTCTGCGATTGCGCCTTGCAAGCTGTCTGCCCTTCCAAGAACGACTGTTGATTGAGCCGGTCGGTGTCGTCCGCCGAGGCTCCGCTGGCGGCGAAGCATATCGCAGCGGAAATCCCACTCCAAGGGGGTTTTGGAGGGCCGATTTCCAGGTCCGAGGCCCTTGCCGGGCCCGCGCCGCCCCGATACTGTGAATTCGCTGTGTATTCGATAGATGACGTTACGCAGCCAGGCGGAGGGCACATCGGACCGACCGTATCGAGGCCAAGTCCTGTGATCCTTGCGCCCGCCCCGAGAAATCCGGCGAACGACGTAGTGCAACTCGCGCAGATGCGGTTTCCGCTGAGGGGTGGGTGCCTGTGAAGTCAAGCCGGCCGATGAGCGATGACGAGGCGAGCGGAGATGTCTAGGAGGGCAAGCGCGTGAAGGTTTTGGTGTGGGGACTGGGCTATGTCGGAACGGTGAGTGCCGCGTGTCTCGCCGATTCGGGTCACGAGGTGATCGGGATCGAGCCCAACCGTGACAAGGCTGACGCGATCAACGCGGGCCGCAGCCCCGTCAAAGAGCCTGAGCTGGCCGCGATCGTTCGGGAAACCACGGCGAACGGCATGCTCAGGGCCGTCACCGAGGGGATCGAACTCATAGCGGATGCAGACGTCTCGCTCATCTGCGTCGGGACCCCGAGCGGACCCGATGGAACCATGCTTCTGGACTACCTCGAGAAGGTCTGCGAACAGATCGGTTCCGGGATCAAGGGCAGCGATCGCCACCATGTCGTGATCCTCCGGAGCACTGTTTTCCCCGGTACCACGTACGACCGCTTGGTGCCCATTCTCGAGAAGTACTCACAACGCGTTGCGGGTCGTGACTTCGGAGTCGTCGTCAACCCCGAATTCATGAGGGAGACGTCCGCCATCGAGGACTTCCGCAACCCCTCCTGGACCGTGATCGGCGAGAGTGATGAGCGAGCCGGGGACATCGTGGCAAATCTGTACGCGAGCGTCGACGCGCCTCTTCATCGCGTGCGGGTGGAGGAAGCGGAGTTCTTGAAGCTCGCCAGCAACGCGTGGCATGCGCTGAAGATCGGCTTCGCAAACGAGATAGGTCGGGTTTGCGACCGCCTTGGCCTGGATGGTCACTCGGTGATGGATCTCGTATGCGCCGACACCAAACTGAACATCTCCCCCGCATATATGAAGCCGCTCTTTGCGTTCGGGGGCTCGTGTCTGCCAAAGGACCTGAGGTCTCTTGCGCTCAGCGCCTCTCAGATGGGGGTTGCTTTGCCCATCATGAACGCGGTGCTGCCGTCGAACGCAGCACAGATCGATCTCGCCCGCCTGAAGCTGCACGCTCTGAAAGCAAAGCGCGTGGCGATACTCGGACTCAGTTTCAAGCCGTACACCGATGATCTTCGTGAAAGCCCCGTCATCGCCTTGATACATGAGCTCTGGCGCGAAGGGCTCGAGATCCGTGTGTACGACCCCGATGTGGTACTCGATCAGATGCTCGGGAGCAACCTTCGCTACATGGAGCAACAGCTTCCACAGGCTTCGAAGGTCATGTGCAGATCGCTAGACGAAGCGCTGGCGGGCTGCGACGCGCTAGTCGTGACCCAGAATCGTCCAGAGTTCGCACGGGCTGCAGAGGAGCTCATCGAGCGGGTGGCGGTCGTCGATCTCGTCAGGCTGAAGAACTGGGAGTCCCTGCGTTCCCGCGGCGACTATGAGGGGATCGCATGGTGAGCTCGTCGAGGATGCCACACCTGTGAAGATCCTTTTCGCTACTCCGGTTCAGCCACTCGCGAACAAGCCTCGGCCTCATCATCTGGTCAAGGGGCTCGCTGCGCTCGGCAACTCCGTTCATTTGCTGATCCAGGTGCCCTCGAAGAGGGCCGCTGCGAATATGGAGCGCGATCCGAGTTGGTCTGAGCTGACCGATACTTGTGCAAGCGTGAACCAGGTCGTCGTGCCGACCGCGCGCTCAGTTGCTCAGTCCGCAGCAAGTCTCCCCACGAGAACGCCGTTGCGGGTTGCGTACTGTAAGTCATCCAGGTTCACGCAGAGGGCTCGGGAGCTGATCCGGCAACATGAATGCGACGTCGTGCACGTTCACAGGGATCGACTTGCCCCGGCGTTTCGCACCTTGGAACAACCCAAGGTGCTCGATGCCAACGACTCTATGACCCTCTATCTGCGACAGATGTTGCGCTTCGGAAGCCCGTCCACGCGCCTGTTGTCTGCGTTCGAGTTGATCAAGACACCTCCTCACGAGGCGCGCATGGCGGCAGGGTATGCCGCCTGTCTCGTGACGAGCGAAGCCGACGCCCAGACTCTCCGTTCGCTCAACGGCAACCAGGAGGTGGAGGTCATCCCCAACGGAGTGGATGACCGGTTTTTCGCAGCAGAGCACAGGGATGCCCCCGACTCAGTTCTCTTCGTGGGGACCATGAACTACGCCCCGAACGTGGACGCGGCAGTGTGGTTCGCTCGCAGGGTGTGGCCTCAGATCAGGTCGGCGCGTCCCCAGACCACGTTCCGCATCATCGGCCACAAGCCGGTGCTCAACGTCCGGCGTCTCGCCCGGATCCCCGGCGTCGAGGTGACGGGGTCGGTCCCCAGCGTCATACCTGCGCTCGAGTCCGCCACGGTCCTGGTCGCACCGCTGAGAGTAGGGGGAGGGTTCTCGAACAAGATAGCGGAGGCGCTGGCTGCGGGAGTTCCCACGGTTGCGACCCCGGTGGCTCGTGCGGGTATCCATGGGGTGGTTCCCGGGGTGCATCTGCTGGAGGGCCGTGGCTCTGAGGAGCTCGCAGCCCAGACCCTGACGCTCTTGGAGGATGCGTCGTTGCGCGCCCGGCTGACAGGGGCCGGCCGAGAGCTCATCCGGAATCAGTACAGATGGGAGCGGATCTGTGCCCGGCTGGAGGCGGTCCACCGCGCCGCGATGGCCTCATGATCGAGCCACAGCCGAGCCCGTGCCCGCGGCGGGGAGAGCCGTTCTACTTGCGATGGATGGGGGATGCGAGCGGAAATGAACCCGTTCGCTATAAAAAGGCACTTCCGTTTACCCGCCTTCTCGGGGCATACTGGCCCGGTCGGTTCCGAAGTCCCAGGGTGCGGCAGGACCGCTGATATGAGGAGATCTTGACTGTGGATCAGCCCGAGAAAAGACGAGCCGATGACGCCGCCGCCCGGCTCTGGTGGGGTGTGCGCACCTACTGGTGGGTGGTCGTACAGTGCCTCGTGCTGGTCATGGGGCTGGCCCTGGCCCTGGGTCGGGCGGATCAGGGCAAGCCCGTGTACAGGGCAAGCGCCCTCATCATCACGGAGCGCCTGTCGATCGAAACGGTGCAGTTCCCGAGCCTGGCAGAGGCGATTTTCACCTCGGGATCGGTGGCCAATAACGCGGTCACGGCCGGAAATCTTCCCTACGACCCCAGGGACCTGATCCCCCAGCACGCGCAGATCGAGCCGATTGAGGACAGCGGCGCGCTTTACGTGATCGGGCGAGACGAGAATCCCGAGGTCGCCGTGCGGACGGCGAACGCGACCGCCCAGGCCCTGGAGGAGGAGCTGAACCGGACAGGTGAGCTCGGTCTCTTCTCTCTGCAGAGCGGCGCGCGGCCGGAACTGGTGACGGAGGAGGAGCGCCTCTCTCTGCCACTCCTTATTTTCATGGGCGGGATCGCCGGTGGCCTCGCCGCTCTCGGCCTCGTGGGCCTCATCATGCTGATCCGGCGCCCCGCGCTGGGGGCATCCGATGCGGCCGAGCTGGCCGGCGCTTCCGCCCTGACGGAGTTGAACCTTCCGCAGGTGCAGGGAAAGGTCAGGATCGGGCCCGAAAGCGTCGGTGGTCTCAGTTCCCTGGCGTTCTGGCTGTTTCCGGAAGGTCGCGGGATCGGAGCGCTGGTTAGCTGCAAGGGCAGCGAGATCGAGCGTTCGCGCATCGCTGTTCTCCTGGCACAGGCCATCTCGCGTTCCAACCGTGTCGTCCTCGTCCGTTCGCCGGATCGGAGGGTCGAAAAGGTGTACGAAGGCCTGACCCGGCAGCCGCGCCTATCGGTGGTGGATGAGGTGCCTCCCGCGGCGCTCGAGGGGGCCGGCGAACTGGTCGTGATCGACGGACCAACCACCAGAGACCAGGATGCGCCCCAGGTGCTGCCCCCGACCGCCGCCACACTGCTGGTGGTCAAGGAGGGCACTCCGGGCCGAGTGGTCGAGGCCGCCGGCAGCCAGTTCCTGCCTGGGGACTTGGTAGGAGTGCTGTTCATTCGTTCGCACGGTTCTTATCGCCTGCGTCCCAACAAGGAGAAGGACCGCGCGAAGCAGCCGCAGTGGGAGCAGCCGGGTGAGCTCCGAGTGAAGGATCGCACACCGCGTTAGGCCGGTCGCAGGCCGGACCAAGCTCCTCAGCCGTTCATGGCACAGACGACGGGTTCTACGTTCCGCTCCAGCCATCTCTCGTCGCGGGCGAGATGGGGGAGACGTGCGAGATTGTTGGCGATCTGTCCCATCCACCAGGCGACTCCCACGGCCTCCAGCTGTGCCGGAGTGGGTGCCACCCCGAGTGCTCGCCAGTAGAGCGCCGAGGCCGCGCCGAAC
>JBOGWW010000159.1:0-2961 GCA_050693655.1 Actinomycetota bacterium
CTGGATGGGCGCCGACTGGGTGGCTTTCGTGTCGGCCAAAATGCTCGCCGAGTTCCAGCGCCAGGACCCCGGGACCGAGATCGTCCGCATCGGGTGCGAAGGTCCGCCCGAGCTGGAGACACGAGCGGCGTCGCCCTCGGGAGTCGTGACCGCGGTCTCACTGCACCTCCCGCTTCGGCTGCTTCTTCGCGATTCTTCGGGGAGTCACTGGCAGCTTGAGGGCGTCGGGACGTTCACCGGCGAAGGATTGGCGGGAGAATCACCATCGCACACGACGTCATTCGAGATCGAATCCACGGAACGAGTCGACGCGTAGGGAGTACCGCACTTTGCCCTAGCTTTCCTTACGCACGCTTGGCACCGCCGCGACGCTAGGTCAACTCGTAGCTGGTGGTTACCTCGATGGCTCCTTGCAGCGAGCGCGCTACGGGGCAACGCCTCGCGTGGAAGCCGTGGACCCGCTCGACCACTGCCCCATCCACGCCATCGCCCCCGCGCAGCGTGTAGTGGGCGTGGATCCGCTTGATCACGAGAACCCCGTCTTCGAGCTCGATCTCGCCGGTGACCTCGGTGGTCAGCTTGCCGCCGGACGCTTCTATCTTACGCGCCTCCAGCGCGCTCCCGAAGGTTCCGGTCAGTCAGCCGCCGGCCGCCGCTACGACGTAGTCGAGCGTCGTCGCGTCCGGCGGGAAGTCCTCGGGGTCGACGCCGTAATGATCGGCGACCGCCGAATGCACTCCGAAGGTGACCGTTCGATGCGCCGGAAGCTCCGCCTCGCGTAGCGGGCCACGCTTGCGGGTGATCGTCACCCGTGAGACATAAACGACCTCGCCCATGGAATCCCCCCTGCTGTCGTCAGTCGCGACCACCGCGGCCGGAACGTGCATGGTAGCTCCGCTCGCCGGAAGGGCGATCGTCGGAACACGCGGCAAGGGTCGGCCACACGCCGGTGCGACCCGAGGGTCCGGATCATCTCGTGCTGCGCCACGCTCTCAGCAGCACCCCGGCGGCGACCAGCCAGACGGCCACCACTACGACCGACAGCCCCAGCGCGTAGTTGTTGGGCAGCACCGAGGCGTTGTCCGATCGGAGCCCGTAACCTCGCAGAAACGGCCAGGTCGTTAGGGCCACGATGCCGGTGGCGATCAGGGCGCCCTGTACGGCGGCCCGGTACGGGGCGCGGACTCGACCGGCGAGCAGGCTCCCTGCTGCAATCACCAGAGGTGCGACGACGAAGTCGTGCACAATCAGCGAGCCGGCGAACCATCTGATCCATTGGTCGGGATGTGTGCGGTCGCTTTCGACCATCAGCCCTGCCACGCCGTAGACGAGCACGGCCCAGCCGATTGCCGCGCAGCACCAAAAGACCCGCGGGCTGGGGACGGTCCTGTCGCTGTCGTTCAAAGGACGATCAACTCTCCGACCCACTTGGTCTGCATCACGCCCGGCCGGTTCGGCCCTATCAGTCGCAAGGGGGAAGCCGTGGTCGATATGCAGTTCGTCGCCGTTGCACTCGAGTGCCAGAAGTGTGTCGGGATCTCGGGCGTGAGACGAGTTCACCTCCGACGCACGATAGAGGCCCTCGCGTTGCAGCGACTCCACGCTCACCGTCGCTCCCTGGTCGCTCCCCGCCATGACGAGCAGATCCCTCAACGGCACGCCGCGCCACGAGACGTTGGCGCTCCATCCCTCCACGCACGAAATCGGAAGCGTGGCCTCGCTCTGCGGAAGAGAGCGCAGCTCGTCCAGCGAGAGGCTGAGCTCGCGCTCGACCCTGCCTGTGACCCTCAATTGGTAGGACGGCATCAGAGCGCTTTCCGTGACCCTCGCGCTCAGGGCGCTCTTGTTGACGGGAAATCCCTGAGGACCGACGTTCGGCCGTCGTGGAGCGAGCAGCGCGAGGCGGTTGAGTGGTGAGAAGGTTTGCCCCACCGTCGTGATCGTGAGCGCGCCGGCCGTCGCGGCGATCACCCCAAGGAACCCGCGGCGACTGAGTCCTTCTCCCGCGTACTCCTGCAGCCTTGCGGGGTCCCTTGTGAACGCCTCGCGCTTCACGATGCCGGCCTTGGCTCCGATGTGCACGATCAGGGCACCCATGGTGATCCACGACGCCCAATAGTGACCGGCAGGGAAGAAGAAGCGCCATGGGTACCAAAGCCCGATGTTGGCGATGCCGGTGAAGGCCAAAAAGAGGCTTCCCGCGACCAGCGGGAACAGCGAGATGCGCTCCACGAGGTGCATGGTGCTCTTGGCCGGTGGCCACACCCAGAAACGCGGGTAGACGGTCCACAGCTTGGCCAGCAGGAGCGGGATGGATGCGATCCCGGTCGCAACGTGAAGGCTCTGCGTCACCCGGTAGAGGCCGGCGGGGCGGGGCGGCCAGATGAACCAAGCGGGAGGCTGCTGGATGAGGTGGCTGAGGAGCCCCGTCGCGAAACAGATCATGAAGGACACTCCGAGCGCCAGACCAAGAAGGGCCGCGCTGCGGGGGGAGTGAAGCCGGCTGGTGAAGGTGCCCTCCTTGAAGGGCCCGACGCGCAGGCGATCCGGCGGAGCGATCAGAGGAGCTCTAGGTTTGCGAACCATCGCCCCTCCACGCTCCACAGCTCGTCCAGGCGGAACCCGGCGCGCGCCGCAAGGGCATGCACGCCGTCCGCGCCCACCTGCGCCCATGGAAACTCACCACCGACGTCCTGGCCGGTCTCGAGCCGGGCGGACAGGGTGCGCGATCCCACGCCGGGGGCCTCGACCTCGGCAAGCACCCGACCGCCGGATCGCAACAACCCCGCGACGCGCCACAGCAGCGCCGCCGGGTTGCCTCCGATTCCGATGTTCCCGTCCAGCAGCAGAGCCGAGCCCCATCGTCCGGCGGCGGGCACTCGCTCGAAGATCGACCTGAGCAGGACGGGGGCGCCCCTGCGGCGGGCGATGTCGATCGCGGACGGAGAAGCGTCCACGCCC
>JBOGWW010000160.1:0-1594 GCA_050693655.1 Actinomycetota bacterium
GGGGCCGGGGCCCGTCGCGGGGGACGTAGCCCGGCACCGGCCGGGACGTCTCATAGCCCTGGGCCGCGGACCGCGCCGGCACGGCCGGGGGGCCGTAGGGATGGTGGTCCCAGCTATCGCGCCGGACGTTCCAGTAGATCCAGCGGCCGTCGGCGCGCCGCAGCCACCATGCACCGGCTCGATAAATGGGTTCGTCCACAGCCTCACCTGTCGCTGGGGTTGGGGCGTCACGCAGGGCGGCCCGACAAGATGTCCTCTCGTCCATCGTCGCATATGGTCGCCGCTCCGAGATGAGAAGCGAAAGGACTTCAAGTCGGTCGACGAGGCCGGAATTCGTCGTCGGACTCAGCGGCGTGATCCTCTTCGTGCTCTCGTTCGTTCCCTGGTGGGGTTCGATTACGACGAGTCCCGTTCCGCTGGGAGACGGCGGGCGGCTGCCGGGCGCGAGCGGTCGTTTCAACGCCTACTTCGGCTACGGATGGACCCTCGAGCTTGCGATTCTCCTCGGGCTCGCTCTGAGCGTGCTCGCGTTCGGTCGTTCGCCGGCGAACCTTCGCTTACCCCGCTGGCTCTATTTCTGGATCGGCCTCGCGATGACCGGCTTGGTATTCACATCGCTGATCAGAGGTCCGCTCGATTCGGGCTTCGAGGGCGTCGCCGGAATCGAGGTCGCGCGCGGTCCCCTGATCTTCGTGGCAGCCATCCTCAGCGCCCTCGGCGCGCTCGCCGGAGTCGGCTACGGGCGCCGCCGGAGACCCCGGCGCGGGCGAAGGTAGCCGCGACCTTACTCGCTCCGTCGCAGGTGCCTATAGTGCGAACAGACCGATCGTCACCAAGGGATGGGATGGACGCAAGCAGGCTCACGCGCGGCGAAGTGATCGCAGGCATTGCCGGGACCCTGCTGCTCTTAGTCTCGGCCATTCCTCTGTGGGGCTCGGTTTCGCTCGGCTTGGAGATGGAGGGCTTTCGCGGTCTCGTTCCGGTCGGCAGGTCGGGCCTCCGCGGCGGACCAGCCCTTCGGCCTCTGGGAGGCGGGTGCCTTCGGGACCCCGCCCAAACTCGCGGTGCTGCTCGGACTCGTGGTGGTCGTCCTGGTCCTCGTACGAACGACGGGCCTGAGGTTCCCGGCCGTCACCTACCTGGCCCTGGGGGTCGCCGCGACCCTGTTGCTGCTCATGGGAGTGGCCGTCGGACCGACCGTGACGAATGCCGGGATCATGGCCCTGGAGATCGAGGCCACCAGAGGAGCCCTGCTGTACGCGGGGCTGGTTCTTTCCGCTGCGATGCTGTTCGGAGGCTGGTTACACCTGCGGAGCGAAGGCACAGACGACTTCGGCAACAGAAACGCGGCTCCGCCGCCGATGTAGATGCGACCGGCGTCGTTTTGCGCGCCGGTGATGTTTGGGATGATTTGAGTTAACCGACCGAGGTCTCTTCGGGGGCCGGGAGGGGAGACATCGAAGATGGATGAGAACCTGTTTCAACTCATAACGGTGGGGCTGCTCGGCGTCACGCTGTTGGTCCTGCTGGTGACGCTGCTCACGCTCAACAAGCTCGGCAAGAAGCTGGACGAGGGAGCGGTGCGCGCCGATTC
>JBOGWW010000161.1:0-15674 GCA_050693655.1 Actinomycetota bacterium
GTTCCGGGCTTCGGCGAAGCTTCGCTGCGCCTCGCCGGGCGAAAGGCTCGGAACCCGCCCTGCGGGCGGCGAGTTGTGGCGCTTCCGCCGGTGCCTGCGGCGCTCGCGGCGGTCTCCCGCACGGGCAGCTCCCCTATCCGGCCTCCGCCGAGCGCCCCCCGGGGTCGGACTCGTCCCGGCGCTCTTCCCTCGGCCGAAACTTGAGAACGGGGATCAACCCCGCCCCCGCCAGCCGCTGCAAGGATGGATCCAGGTCCTCGTCGATCTCGACCGGGCCCGCCGGTGGGTGCAGCACGGCGGTCACGAGACAGTCCTCGCAGTGTTCCGACTGGTACATCTCGCACTGAGTGCAATCGATTCGCATGACACCCTCCCTGCCTGCACGCTCGTTTTCGGGCTCGTTCGCTTTCGCGTAACGAACGCTACCGAGGGGGTGTGACAGGAAAACTTCGCCGGGCGAAACCCTGTGCGTTTTCTTCCGTTGAACGGAACAAAGTGCACAGGGTTTTTGGTTTTCTAGCCCTCCAGGCGCTCCGGTAGGTCGGCCCCCATGGCGTGGTAGCCCCCGTCCACGTGGATGATCTCGCCGCTTATCTGAGCCGACCAGTCCGAGAGCAGCCAGGCCACGGTCCGGCCCACGGGCTCGGGATTCGTCACGTCCCACTCGAGGGGCGACTTCTTGGACCACGCGGCCGCCAGCTCGTTGAAACCCGGGATGGCCTTGGCCGCCATGGTCCTCAGGGGCCCGGCCGACACGCAGTTCACCCTGATCCCGTCGGCGCCCACATAGCGAGCGAGGTAGCGGGTGATGGATTCCAGCGCCGCCTTGCTGACCCCCATCCAGTCGTAGACGGGCCACGCCACCCCGGCGTCGAAGTCCAGGCTGACGATCGAGCCCCCCGAGCTCATCAGCCCCCGGAACCCTGCGGTCAGGGACTTGAGCGAATACGCGCTCGTCCGATAGGCGGTCTGAACGCTGTCCCAGGGCGTTTCCATGAACGAGCCACCCAGCGCGTCGGGCGGAGCGAAGGCGATCGCGTGCAGAAAACCATCGAGCGAACCCCAGCGAGACTCGATCTCGGTCGCCACCGCGGCTATCTGCTCGTCGTTGTTCGCATCGAGCTCGAGTACGTCGACTTTATCCGGCAGCTCGCGCGCCGTGCGCTCGGTCAGCGACATCGCCCTGCCGAAGCTGGTGAGCAGCACCTCCGCACCCTGCTCCTGAGCGACCCTCGCGGTCGTGAATGCGATGCTCTGGCGCGTCAGGACGCCGGTGATGAGCAGCTTCTTGTTCTCCAACAGCATTCGGAACCCACCCTTCTCGAAGCGTCCGGCGCCCGCCGCAGAGTATGCCCTCTCGGGGACGCACCTGCCCAAAGCCTCTCAGCGGAGCAGCGCCAGCAGTTGTTCGGCCCTTGCGATGGTCGCTCCCAGGGCCACCGATCGGGACTGGAGCTCGCGGTCGTTGGTTACCACGATCACCGGATGGTTCGGATGCTCGTCGAGCAGCGCAACGAGGTGATCGTCGGCTACCTCGGGAGGCAGGGAGTAGGCCACCACCACCGTGCGGCGTCTCCGCCTCACCGACGCCGGTTCGATCCGGGCCCCGTCGAAGACGATGGTGGCCGGGACGCGCCTCGTCCGGGCGAGGCGATCGACCTCGTCGACGAGCCGGTTGCGCTGATGCTCCAGGCTCAGTCCGCCGAATCCGCCCTCGGTCTTGGAGACGTTGTAGCCGTCGACGAGCAGTGAAACCTGCGGATGCTTGAGCCAGAGGTCCAGGGTCTCGGGCGACTCTGCATATAGCCCCTTGGGCACTCCAAGGGGCGTGCGAACCGCCGGTTCCTCCGGTTGCACGACCGCTTTGTTGAGCCGCGCCGGGGGCTTGTCGACAGCACGTGCGGCCGTGAGTTCCCGCTTCAGCCGCGCGGCCTCTTTGCGCAGCGATTTCGCTTCCGTTCTGAGCTCCTCGCCGGAGTTCCGAGCCTTCTCTGCCTCTCGTTCGGCGCGTCGAGCGCTTCGCACGAGCGCGGCGCGCTCCCGCTCGGCCTCTTCCAGCGCGGCCTCGAAATCGGCGCGCGCTTGCTGTAGCTCGGAGTGGATCATGGCGAGATCGCGTTCGAGCTCCTCTATTCTCCGCTGCTGCTTCTCGAGATTCGCGCGCGCCGCGGCCTTGGTCTTACGCGCCTCCGCGCGCGCGTGCTTTACCTTTGCGCGCTCCCGCTCGAGCTCTCTCTCGAGCGAGCCGTCCGGTCCGGCGCGCGCCTCCGCCGAGACGTCGGATAGGTCCGCCAGACGTCGCTCCCAGCCCTCGGTGCGATCCAAGGCCGTGCGCGTCACGTCCTCAACGCGCTTGTGCAACCGCACGGCCTGATCGTCGAGCGCTTGAAGAATCAACTTGCGTTGGATCTCGTCGTCGAGGAGTTGTAGCAGCTCGTCTCCGTGGCGCGCCTGCGCCCTCGGTCTGAAACCCTTTAGCCGGCGCAGGTTCTTGGGCAGGTCCTGGACGGGTGCGCTCGCTACGTAGGCCCCCAGTGCCTCGACGAGGGCCGCGCGCACGTCTGCGGGAAGTTGCATGGCCTAGACGGCCGCGGCGGCCCGCAGAGCCGCTCGAGATGCCTCGTCGATCCCAGCGCGCTCCAGTATCTCGTCGGTGTGCTCTCCCAGGCGCGGTGGCGGCCGCCGCACCAAGGCGGAGGGGGCCGATCGGAGTCTGATGGGGTTTCCGAGATGCTTGAAGGGCCCCGCGCCCGGCACGTCGTCCTCGATCACCATGGCGCGCTGCAGGACCTGTTCGTCGGCGAATGCTTCCGCGTAGTCGTTGACCGGACCCACGCACACGTCGAGCCCCTCGAAGTGAGCCATCCATTCCGCCCGGGACTTGGTGGCGAAGAGCACCTCGAGTTGCGCGACGACCTCGGCGCGGCGAGAACCCGCGGCGAATCCGTCTCCGAGCAGGTCCGGCCGCCCGATGGCCTCGCACAGCGCGCTCCAGAACTGCGGCTCGAGCGCTCCCACGGTCAGCCAGCCGTCGGCCGCGGGATAGACGCGGTAACAGGGAAATGCGCCCGAGAGGGTCGTCTGTTCGCGCTGCGGAACCTTCCCCGAGGCGAAGAACTCGGCGGCGTGCATCGACAGCCACGAAACCGCGCCGTCCATCATCGAGATGTCGCAGAAATCGCCGCGCCCGGTAGCGCTCCTCTGGACGAGCGCGGCGAGGATCGCGATCACGGCCGCCATGCCCCCGCCCGCGAGATCGCCGATCTGCACGCCCGGGATGACGGGACCCTCGCCCTCGGCACCGACCGTCGACAGGACCCCCGCGTATCCGATGTAGTTGACGTCGTGCCCCGCGGTCCGGGCGCGGGGTCCTTCCTGTCCGTAGCCCGAGATGGCGCAGTAGACGAGTTCCGGATTGCGTTCGCTGAGTGCCTCGTAACCAACACCGAGCCGGTCCATGACTCCGGGACGAAAAGACTCGACGAGCACGTCGTAGTCCTCGGCCAGCCGGCCCAGCAGGTCGCGTCCCTCGGGAGCCTTCAGATTGATCGTCATCGAGCGCTTGTTGCGATTGAGCGCGATGTGAGCGGCCGAGTGCTCGCCGACCATCGGCGGGGACAGCCGGATGTAGTCGCCCTTGCCCGGCTGCTCGACCTTGACGACGTCGGCACCGAGGTCCGCCATCAAGAGCGTCGCGTAGCCCCCCGGCAGCAACCGGGTGAGGTCGAGGACCTTGACGCCCTCGAGAGAACCGTCCACTAGCCGGCGGTTTCCGACGCGCCGGCTCGGCCGACCGCGTCGGATGAGCCGCACCACCGGCAGACGACCTTCTCGACGTCGCTCTCGAGTACTTCTTCCTCCTCGACACTGAGTCGCCCGCCGAGCGAATAGTGGTGGAAGGCGCGTACTCGCTTGGTCTCGAAGACGTCGAAACGGGTCTTGTTCCCGCACGCGTTGCACCGGTAGCTCATTTCTTCTCGGCTTCCTTCAGAACCAGCGAGAACACGATCGTGTCGTCGGTAACGGTGCCGAACGCGTGCGCGTCCTGGTAGAGCGCCCGGGTCAACTGCGCGGCCGGTAGACTCGAGTTGCGCCTCAAAGACTCCTCCACTCGCTCGCGTCCATAGAGCTCACCCGCGTCGTTGCGCGTCTCGATCAACCCGTCGGTGTAGGCCACGAGTACGTCGCCGGGTTCCAGATCGATGGTCGCTTGGGCGAACCTCTGATTCTCGAACGCGCCCACGATGCTTCCCTCGGCTCGAATCGCCTGAATGTCCTGAGTGCCCCCTCGGTAGAGCAAAGGCTCCGGGTGACCTCCGTCGGCAAAGGTGAGCGTTTCCATGCGCGGGTCGTAGACGCCGTAGAACATGGTCGCGAAGCGATCCTCGGTGAGCCCTTTGCACAGGGCGTTGTTGAGATGAAACAGGACCGATCCCGGGCCGGGGTTGCGCATTGCGAAGGCCCGCAGCATGTACTTCGCCATGGCCGTGTGCGCAGCCGCCTCCGCTCCCTTTCCGGAGACGTCGCCCACCACGATGGCGATGCTTCCGTCGGTGAGGTCGAACGCATCGTAGAAGTCCCCACCCACGTCCGCCTGACTGCTCGCCGGCTCGTAGGTAGCGTGGACCTCGAACCTGTCGCTGTCCGGCACGTCGGTGCTGAGCAATCCCGCTTGCAAGCTGCGCGCGACACGTCGCTGCCGCTCGTAGCGCTGCGCGTTGGAGATGGCCGAGGCCGACTGCGCGACCATGACGCTCAACGCCTCGATCTCGTCGGGCCCCAGCGAAACCGTCCGGTCGAAGGTCACCACCACCGCCCCCAGCAGGGCGGACTCCGATCCGGAGATCACGGTGCCGACCGCGCTGTGGGGCCCTTCATTTGTATCCAGATACCCACGTAGGTCGGGAACCGTGGCCGTGCCCCCCTCGAACAGCTCGGCCCATGCCTCGTCGCCGGGCGAGATCCGGCCCAGGCGGTCGTAGAGGGCGTGATCGATCCCGGCCCCCCCGGCCGCCACGAACTCGCCCGAATTGACGTCTCTGAAGTAGAGGAGCGCTCCCGTTCCATCCAACAGCTCCATGGCGCCCGCTGCGACTTCGCGGGTCACCGCTGCTAAACGAAATGCACTTCCCACCCGCAGCCCGATACCGCGCAGCGACTGGAGGAGGTGGAAGCGACGGGCGTTGGCCAGGGCGACGCTCATCTGCCGGGCGATGCCCCGGGCCAGGGCCAACTCCTTGGAGCCGAAGCGCTGCGGCTCCGAGAACTCGATCCCCAGCGCTCCGAAATCCTGGCCCCACCGCAGGAGCGGGATGCCTATGTACGCCTTGAGGCCTCGAGCGCTGGACTCCTCGGGCGGCATCCGGCCGTCCTGCGCGACGTCCTCGATGAGCATCGGCCGGCGTTGGGTGAGGGCCCCCAGCAGCAGGGGCAGGCCGCCCCGGTTCCTCGTGGTGAGATCGTCCAGCGTCTCGGCCGCCGCGCGGTCGTAACCGAAGCGGCTCAGGATGCGAAAGTGCTTGGTTCCCGGGTCCCAGGTGGCGGCGAACGAGCGCTGGCCCCCGAACAGCTCGCGGGCGATCCGGACGCCCTTGTCGAGGGTCTCCTCCACCGTGCGCACCTCGGCCAGCGCCCCCGACAACCCCAGCAGTACGTGCGCGACCTCGGAGTCCTCGCGCAGCGACTCCAGGGTCTCCTTCAGCGCGGTGATGCGCTCTTCGTCGGTATGGGCGATGTCCCACCGCTCGGACTCTTTGACCATCGTCGCAAGACTAAAACGGCGGCCGGATCCTTGAACTATCGAACACCTGTTCGTATGTTTACCGGATGGCGGTCGCGCCCGGCTTCCAGCGCAGCTTCGAAGACCTCGGAACCCCTCTGGCCGAGGTGACCTTTTGCGTCGTCGATCTCGAGACGACCGGCGGTTCCCCGGAACAGGACGCAATCACCGAGATCGGCGCGGTGAAGGTGCGCCGGGGCGAGTTCGAGGGCAGGTTGCAGACGCTGGTCGATCCGGGCGTTTCGGTGCCCGCGTTCGTCCGCCTGTTGACCGGGATCAGCGACGAGATGCTCACCGGTGCACCCTTCCTCGAGGCCGTGCTGCCGACCTTTCTCGAGTTCGCCCGCAACACCGTGCTGGTGGCCCACAATGCCGGGTTCGACATCGGTTTTCTCAATGCCGCCTGCCTGCGGCTCGGGTACGAACCGCTCGACCATCGTGTCGTGGACACCGCCGGGCTGGCGCGCAGGGTGCTGGCCGGGGAGACGGCGAACCGAAAACTCGAGACCCTGGCCCGGCACTTCCGCTGTCCGCACCGGCCCACTCACCGCGCGCTGGCGGACGCGCTGGCCACGACCGATGTGTTGCATCACCTGATCGAGCGGCTCGCGGGCTTCGGAGTGACGACCCTCGAGGACCTGCTGGCCGCATCCTTTACGAAGTTGGACGGCACCTTCGCCAAGATCACCATGGCGGAGAAGGTCCCCCGGGCGATGGGCGTGTACCGCTTTTTGGGGGCCAACGACCAGACGCTCTACGTCGGCAAGGCCACCGACCTGCGGGCGCGGGTGCGCTCCTACTTCTACGGAGATCAGCGAGCGCGCATGCGCGACCTGCTGCGCGAAACGCAACGCGTCGAATGGGACCTGCATACCACCATGCTCGAGGCGGAGGTCGCCGAGGCCCGCACCATCGCGGCCGAGACTCCCCCCTACAACCGCAGCGGAAAACAGGCCGCCACGTGGTATCTGAAGGTCTTGCTCCGTGGGCGCTCGCCGCGCATCGCACGCGCACGCTCCCCCAAACGAGACGGGAGCATCTACGTTGGGCCCTTCTCTCCCAAGGTCGTGCGCTCCCTCATCGACGCGCTGCGCGATTCGGGTCCCGTGCATCGCTGCACCGATCCCGTTCGCTGTCACGGTTGCGCCTTCGCGCAGATGAACGCGTGCCACGGTGGATCGGGACGCTCGCAGCGCGCCGAACTCACGCGAGTCGCGCTGGGATTGCTGACCGCTCCCGACCTCATCCTCCAGCCACTTTACGATCGCATGCAACGACTCGCCCGCGGCGAACGCTTCGAGGAGGCGGCCGAGATGAGACGGCGCGCGTCGCTGTTCGAACGTTTGATGGATCACCACCTACAGGCTCTAGCGCTCATCGAGGCCGGCGATCTCGTGATCGAGTCCCGCGGCCGCGCGCTGCTCATCAGGCGAGGTCGCTTGGCGGCCGCACTCGACCGCGACGGGCGGGACGTCGCAAGCACGGTCGCGCGGCTGCACGCCACAGCCGGCGGGTGCGAAGCTCCGCGCCCCTGGATGACGATGTCGGAACGGCGCGAGGCGCGCGTGATCGGTTCCTGGTTGAACCGCCATGCGTCCGAAGTGCGCCTGCTACAGGCCTCGCGCGGCTGGTCACTTCCCCTGCGCGCGCGTCCACGGGATCGCTTCGCGGTGCGGCGCGAGGCTCGCTAGACGGACGGCTAGAGGGAGGTTCGCACCCGCTCGACCCCGTCGAGCAGGCCCCAGATGGCCTCGGCCCCCGCGCGCGCTCCGGCTTCGGCCTCCGCGCGGCTCTGTTCGTCGCGGGCGACCTCCGCAATCACCTCGGCAAGCTCGCGCGCGTGCTCGACGTCGAGTTCCCCGTGCAACTCGAAGTACTCGTTCGTCGATCCGTCCAGGCCGTAGAAGGAGCGCAGACCCTCGATCTTGGTGGCGGCCACGGCGGGCGTCTGCGACTCGTAGCCGTAGATCATTCCGAGCCCGAACGCGACCGAACCATCCCTGATGCCCTCGGTGAACGCGTCGACGCAGGCCGCGGTCTCGGGCTCGATGTCGGCGGCGTCGAGCTCCGATGCGCTGCGCCCGAGCCCCTCGGCGAAAGCCTGCCACAGCCCCGCGTGATCACCCTCGACCTCGTCGGCCAGGTTGCTCTCGACCGTGCTCCTGGC
Organism: Actinomycetota bacterium; assembly: GCA_050693655.1. Taxonomy (GTDB): domain Bacteria; phylum Actinomycetota; class CADDZG01; order CADDZG01; family WHSQ01; genus WHSV01. The sequence continues at coordinate 7,947 of JBOGWW010000161.1, forward strand.
CGGCGACGACGGCAAGCGCCCGGCGAGCGTGCGCAGGTAGGCCGGAAAGGTCTCGACCTGGCGCCAGTACTGGGTGGAGTAAAAGCCGAGGTCGCCGGCGGTCAGCTCTCCCGCCGCCCAGGCCCGGTAGAAGGGGTGATCGAGGAGCCTGCGCTCCGCCGTCGCCCGGTCGAGTCGTTCGGCCACAACCACACTGCCCGTCATCCGAAATACCTCCCCGCGAAGGAATCCAAGCAGTGACCTTAGCAAGCCAACGGCTTGGTTTTGCGCTGATCGAGACCTCTCGACCCAAATGAGCTCACTCTCTGACCCGCAGGTGTCCGTCTGTGGCGACACCCAGGATCTAATCGCGTTTCGCGACCACACGGGTAGAGCATGACGCCACCTGAGGGACACAAAACGAGGGAACTGCAGGCGGGCATCGAGGAACCCATTCGGGGTGGGCTGAGAAACCGTTTACAGACCGATCTCGGACGAGTCTGTTATCTGAGTGCCGCTCACCGGTCGCCAGATCGCAAACCCATCGCCAGGGGCAGATTCGACCGGTCCCGTACTCGATTTTCCCTTTGAGGCCGCCTTTGGATTTCGCGGCAGGTTTTCCACGCACCCCTATGGTCCAAAGTGAGACCAACCTGAAGCGGGCCCTCGAAACCAGCACCCCTACCAACTCTCCCCTTCGATATCCGGTTTTGGTGCTACGCAAGACGAAACCAGCGTGACTCAAACGCGCAGCGACTGCGAGGTCTCGATCAGAAGCTCGAGCGAGCCGGCCGCGTCACCCGAATCGACCGCCCGCGCCGAACGCTCGAGTCCCTCCGCCATGTCGCCGGCGGTCCCCGCGGCCACGAGTCCTGCGGCCGCGTTGAGCAGGACTATGTCGCGGCGCGGTCCCCCCTCGCCGGCCAGCACGGAGCGGATGTGGGCAGCGTTCTCCGCGGCGGTCCCTCCCGATACCGAGTCGAGCGAGGCCTGGGCGAGTCCGAGCTGCGCGGGATCGATGCTCCAGCGATGCAGTTCGCCGGCGCGCAACTCCACGACCTTCGACGAACCGGAGGTCGACAGCTCGTCCAGCCCCTGGTGACCGTGGAAGGCCAGCACCCGGGTGCTCCCGAGTCGTGCCAGCGTCGAGACCATCACCTCGATCATTCGGGGATCCGCGACCCCGAGGGCCTGCCGCGTGGCTCCGGCGGGATTCGTGAGCGGACCGAGAAAGTTGAAGATCGTGGCGACTCCGAGCTCGCGCCGCGGAGTCGCCGCGTGCCGCATGGCGGGGTGAAACACCGGAGCGAAGCAGAAGCCGATGCCGGCCTTGTCGATGCAGGCCGCCACCCCCTCACCGGGAAGGTCGATGGCCACTCCCAGGGCCTCGAGCACGTCGGCGCTCCCACAGCGCGACGACGCGGCCCGGTTCCCGTGCTTCGCCACCTTGACCCCGGCACCCGCGCAGACGATGGCGGCGGCGGTCGAGACGTTGAAGGTGCCCGTCCTGTCACCGCCGGTCCCGCAGGTGTCGAGGACCTCGCCGCTCACTTCCACGGCCCGCCCGTAGGAGCGCATCGTGCGCACGAGCCCGGCGACCTCGTCGATCGACTCGCCCTTGGTCCGAAGCGCCACCACGAAGCCGGCGATCTGCGCCGGCGTGGCGGCCCCCTCCATGATCTCGATCATGGCGGCGGAGCTCTCCTGCTCGGTGAGCGACTCGCCCTTCATCAGTCTCGAGATCAGGTGACCCCAAGAGAACTGGCTGCCCGCGTCCATCGCGACAGCCTACCTAGTGGCTCGACGACACCTCGTTGAGTCGGCGCGTCAGGTAGCGGCGCTCGGCCTCCGCCGGATGGTAGGCGAGCGCGCGCTCGTAAGCGGCGACGGCCTCGGCATGCCGGCCCAGGCGCCGGAGCAGCTCGGCCCGCGCGACGAAGACAGGGTGATAGCCGTCGAGCTCGCCCCTGCGTTCCAGCTCGTCGAGCGACTCGAGGCCCCGTTCGTAGCCTCCGCCGAAGGCAACCGCCACCGCGCGGTTCAGCTCGACGACCGGAGAGGGCGCGACTCTCATAAGGGCGTCGTAGAGCCCGACTATCTGTGCCCAATCCGTGTCCGCGGGACGGCGCGCCTCGCAATGCAACGCCGCAATGGCCGCCTGCAAAGCGTAGGGGCCCGTCGGTCTCATCTTCAGCGCGCGCTCGAGCAGCCCGCTCCCCTCCTCGATGCGCGCCCGGTCCCAGAGAGAACGGTCCTGGTCCTCCAGCGTGACGAGTTCGCCGTTCGCGTCGACCCGCGCCCCCGAGCGAGCCTCGTGCAGCAGCATCAGCGCGAGCAGTCCCAGCACGCCCTCGTCCGGCATGAGCGTGACGAGCACGCGACCGAGCCGGATGGCCTCGGCGCTGAGGTTCGCTCGCAGGAGGTCGGGACCACCCGAGGCACCGTAGCCCTCGTTGAAGATGAGATAGATCACGGCGAGCACCGAGCGAAGCCTCTCGGGCAGGCGCGGATCCGGCGGCACCTCGTAGGGCATCCCGGCGAGCTTGATCTTGCGCTTGGCGCGCACCAGACGCTGGGCCATGGTTGGTTCGGACACGAGAAAGGCTCGCCCTATCTCGGGACTGGTGAGACCTCCGAGCGTCCGCAGAGTGAGGGCAACGCGCTCTTGGACGCGAGCGTCTTCTCACGGCGCACGCGATCGATGGCCTTGTTGCGCGCGGTGCGAAGGATCCATCCGAGGGGGTTGTCGGGGATTCCGTCGCGCGGCCACCGCTCGAGCGCGACCAGCCAGGCCTCCTGAAGCGCGTCTTCGGCCAGATCGAAATCCCCGACGACGCGAATCAAGGTCGCGGCCGCCCGACCCGACTGCGCGCGGAAGATACGGGCGGCCTCACCTGTGAACTCGTCGCTACCCTGCAGGGCCGGACCTACTGCTCGGGGAACTCCATGATGGGCCGGACCTCGATGGAGCCGTGCTTGGCCTCCGGGATCTTGGCCGCCCACTCGATGGCCCGGTCGAGGTTGTCGCAGTTGAGCAGGTAGAAGCCGCCGAGCTGTTCCTTGGTCTCGGCGAAGGGGCCGTCGGTGGTCAGCGTCGCGCCCTCCCTCACCCTTACTGTCGTGGCCGTCGAGGTCGGCTGCAGCGCCTCGCCGGCGTCGCCCAGCACGCCCGCCTTGCCCCCTCCTCGCCGAAGGCGTAGTAGGCGGCCATGACCTCCTGGGTCTCCTCGTCGGACCACACCGCGTTCTCGTCCGTGTAGATCAATGCCAGATAGCGCACGGTAATCCTCCCGTCTGCTCGGCCCCCTGCGGGGGCACTCCATCTTCACCTACAAGACGCAGGGACGACAGGTGGATCGACAGCCGCCTCAGTTTTTTTGGGGACCGCTCAGGCGAGGAGCCGGGCAAAGGCCTCGGCGTAGATCGCGGCGCAGGCGTCGAGCTCGTCGAGGTCGAGGTGTTCGCTCGCGGTGTGCGCCACCGCTATGTCTCCCGGGCCGAGGACCACGGTCTGCGCGCCGATCTCGGCCATGAAACGGGCGTCGGAGGCCCCCCGGAAACCGACCAGCTCGGCGGGCTTTCCGGTGACGCCCTCGATGGCTTCCGAGACCGTGGCGACGAGTTGCGTGGTGGCGTCCATCTCGAACGGCATGCCCGCGAACATCAGCTCGACCGAGGCGGTCAGCTCCGGATAACGCGACTTGGCGAGCTCGACGGCGGCCTCCATCTGGGCCATGAGGTCCTCGGGCGTCTCCCCCGGGACGCTGCGGCGATCGACCTCGATGCTGCAGGACGCGGGGATGATGTTGACCTTCTCTCCGCCGCTGATCGTTCCGACGTTGAGGCTCGGCCCCCCCAGGATCTCGTGCGTGACGTCCGGTACCGTGTCCGGAAGTTGCCGGATGACCTCGCTCATGTACTCGATGGCGTTGCGTCCGCGCTCGGGGGCCGAGCCGTGTCCCGCCAGCCCGTGGGTCGTGATGCGTATCCAGTTGGCTCCCCGCTGCGCCCGCACCAGGTTGAGCGAGGTGGGCTCTCCCACGATGGCCATGTCCGGTCGCACGATGCCCCGGCCGACCAGCCAGCCCGCGCCCTTGAAGCCCATGGCCTCCTCGTCGGAGACGAACGCGAGCTCCAAGGTCCCCTCGAGCTGCACGTTCGCGTCGAGCAGGAGTGCGACGGCCTCGAGCGCGGCGGCGCACGGCCCCTTCGCGTCGGCGGTCCCGCGGCCGTGCATGACTCCGTCCGCGACGTGGGCCGAGAAGGGATCCCGCTCCCACAGGGCGAGATTGCCGGCCGGCACCACGTCGATGTGACTGCAGTAGGTGAGCCTCGGTCCCTCGCCCGAACCCATCCGGGCGACCACGTTGGGGCGGCCGGGCTCGGCCTCGTGAACCTCGACGCTCAGACCGAGGTCCTTACAGTAGGACGCGATCAGGGCGCCGGCCGCGGCCTCGTCGCCGGGCGGATTCTCCGAGCGGGCCCGCACCAACTCGGCGAGGCGTCCCACGAGCCGGTCTCGGTCGACGGCCCCGGCGAATCGTTCGCTCCGGGCGCTCATGCTCTGTAAGGATGGTGAAGGTGACCGGCTATCAACTGTTTCTCCTTCTCGTGATCATCATCTGGCCCTTCGCCATCGGAGCGATGCTCTTTGCGATGAGCAGGATCGAGGGCTGGATCGAGCGCGTGGACGCGGCCACGCCCCAGGAGGCCGGTCTGGAACCGGTGGCCGGCGAAGAGCGAGAGGTCAGGATCGTCTTCGGCGACCGGGTAGTCGGCGAGAACGAACCCGGCGCCGGACGCATCGACACCGGGGAGACGCCCGCGGTCAATTAACCGAGCGCGATGCACTCGACCTCGACCCTGGCCCCCTTGGGCAGCGCCGCGACGCCGACCGTGGCCCGCGCCGGCACCTCGCCGGTGAAGAACTCCGCGTAGACCTCGTTGAACTCGCCGAAGTCGCCCATGTCGGTCAAAAAGGCGGTGACCTTGACCGCGTTGTCGAGGCTCGAGCCCGCCTCGGCAAGAACCGCTTGGAGGTTGGTGAGGCACTGGCGCGTCTGCTCGGTGACGGACTCGCTGGTCCTGTCCGAGCCATCGGCCGTCAAGGCGATCTGACCCGAGCAGAACACGAGTCCGTTGGCGCTTATCGCCTGGTTGTAGGCCCCCACCGCCTCGGGAGCGTTCGAGGTCTGGATCACCGTCTTGGCCACTGCTCCTCCTTTTCAATTCAACGAGAGTCGACGCGACGCTACTTCGATCGGGTCCACGCCTGGACTGCAGCTACGAACGTCCGAGCAGTCTTCAGCGCTTCTTGGGCCTCCTCTTCGGTAAGCGGATCCCATCTGTAGTCGGCGCGATTTCGCAGATCGAATAACCATCTCAGCCCCCTGGCCACCGTCTCATCGAAATCACCCTTCTTTACAAGGAACTCGTTGAAGGCGGACAGGACCCCAGAGTGCTTGCTGCGGGTCTCGTCCAGCAACAGCAGCGCGCCCGATGCGGCTGTGAACGCCGCAAAGTATGCGCGCGAACCCGCCTGGGCAAAGTGCCCCGAACCAACCAGTTCCGATGCGGCTTCGAGATCATCCGCAGCGCGCGCCAGGGCTCGTTCCCATCCTTGTGTCACCCCACCGTCACGCCTTCGATCAGTGCGCGGCGCAGCAGAGGTTCGTCGGCATGGTCGTTCTCCTCCCGCGACACGATCACCGACGAGACAACCGTCGAGTTCTCGAATGAGTGGCGCCACAGAATCTCATCGATCTGTTTGCTCTCGCTCAACCAGGAGTCAACCCGATCGAGCACGACGAGGAGATCGATGTCCGATTCGGGGTGTGCATCGCCGCGCGCCCAGGAGCCAAACAGACGAACTGCGATGAGGCGATCCCCGTAGGCATCCCTCAGGGCGATCGCCACTGATTTCGCGATCGCGATAGCGTCCATCGGTCTCGCACTCGCGGGAGGAATCGCCTCCTCCAGCGAGCGCAAGAGGTCCCGAGCCGCCTGCTCGTCCACCACCGCTTCTTCGAGGAGCCATTCGACCGCCCGGCGATGCATACGCACGTCGTGGAACTCAAACCACGACGCTCGCAACTCGGGAAACTCGAATAGCGTGTCCTTGAATCTCCTAAATGCGCCTCGTCCCTCAATCGCTCGCTGGAGGAGATCGCGGGCACGTGGGTCGGACACACGATCCACGAAATCGGTGAGGTCCTCATAAGCTTCGTGCGACGGCAGGGGCTCGATGTAGAGAAGATCGCGGTCCTCGAGACTTTCGTCGGCGGCATCGTTTTCGAAGATCACCACCAGTTCACCCGTGGCTCGATCCATGTACCAGCGGCTCTCGTAAGAGTGGTCTTCGAGCGCGGAGGACAACTCGGCGAGGTCGATACGAGCGAGGTCGAGCATCACCATCTCCTTCATCAACTCGACACCCTGGAAGTCTATTGCGACCCCGTGGGTCGGGTTGCTCGAGGCACGCCGCTTACGTCCTCGACGTCGCGCGCCAAATCGAGGCACGGATGAGATCGGGTGTTGTGCTGGGTAGGTGCGGGCCCCCGCCGGAAAACGACGGGGGCCCGCAGGTCTCGGGAAGCAGGCCTGTAAGCCGGGTTCTGTCCTCGCCGGAGCGAGTGGTGACCATCCCTCTGGGACGACCGTCTCCGGTCGCCTCGTGCGGCCTACCCGGAGGTGCCTCGCGGCGGGCGGGCAGCCCCTGCCTCCTGCTTGGCCTTGCTCCGAACGGGGTTTGCCGAGCCGCCGCGGTCGCCCGCGGCGCTGGTGAGCTCTTACCTCACCGTTTCACCCTTGCCTCTCGGCGGTCTGTTTTCTGTGGCACTTTCCGCGGGTCACCCCGCCTGGGATTCTCCCCAGCGTTCTGCCCTGTGGAGCCCGGACTTTCCTCGACGCACCCTGGGGCGCGCCGCGGTCACCCGGCCTGCTTCCTCATTCATTATCAACCCCGCGGACCACCAGATTCATCCTGCGCGCCACCCGGTCCAGCGCTCCCAGCAACGGGCGTCCGAGCAGCACGACCAAGACGGCGTTCCCCACGGCTCGAAAGAGGTCCCATCCCAGCGAGGTGACGGCGTAGAAGCGCAGGTAGCGCCCCAGGTTCGCGAGTCCGCCGAGCTCCGGGCCCAGCCGAGGTTGCTGCTTCCGGCCGCATAGGGCCAGAACCACAAGTTGATGATGGCGCCGAACAGGAAACCGCTCACGAATCCGAAGGCCGCGAGCCAGCCGAGGCGCGCCCGCCAGCTCGAGGAGCGTGGCAGGAGCCCTGCCCCCATGCCGACCCACCCGACCGCCACCATCTGGAACGGAAGCCAGGGACCCAATCCCCCGACGAACAACCCGGAGGCGAAGGTTCCCACCGCACCCAGCACGAAGCCGAAGCCCGGGCCGAAGGCGTTGCCCGCAACCGGCACGATGATGAACATCGCCGAAAAACCCGCGATGAAGCCCGGAAGCCGCAGCGCCACCATCGCCGCCCCCAGCACTCCGATGAGCGCCACCGCCTGGGGCCCATCCCGCCCCGTCCCAGTTGCAGGAACAGCGCGGCCCCGAGAAACGCGAGAAGGAGCGCCAGGATGACCGGCGCGTCCATGCCGTGCGCCTGCTCCCCGCCCACCGCGGCCGGAAGCAGGAAGGGCCAGAAGAATGCGCCCAGCCCGAGCAGGTTCGCCGCGACGAGCGCGGCGCGCTGCAGGGACGACTTCCCGGGCGCACGCACCGGAGCCGCGCGCCGCG
>JBOGWW010000162.1:0-14815 GCA_050693655.1 Actinomycetota bacterium
ATTTGAACCGACTCCATCTTCATATCAAGGCAAGTCCTGGGATGGAAGCATCCCCCGAGCGTCCGGCTGCTCTGGGCGGGTGACGGGCGGGGGGCGGAGAGTCGGCCGGGTAGCGGCCTCTTCGGTGCGCCGGGCAGGACTCGTCGATTCGCCGGAGAACCTCAAACGCGGGCGGCGAAATCGCCTTCAGAGCAAGCCCGAGGGTAAGGGGGATGAACCGGTGACATCACTTCACACCGCGGTGGCACGCTTGGCGGCATTGGCGCTGACCGCCGCTCTGCTCGCCGTGCCTGCTAGCTCGCAGGCGCAGGAGTCTCGAGCAACGCACATCGTGCGGCTGGAGGAACCGCCGCTCGCCAGTTATCGCGGAGGACTCGCGGGGCTGCCGGCGACCAACCCGGGCGAACGCGGTCAGACCAAGCTCGACGTGGATACACCGGCCAGTCGTGCCTACTTGCGCCATCTCGATGCACGGCATCGTGTGGTCGAAGCCGCCGCTGAGGCATCGCTCGCCCGCAACCTCGCGGTCGAGCACGACTACCGTTACGCGTTCAACGGGTTCGCGGTGAGACTGACCGACGCCGAGGCCGCCACCGTGCGCAACGTCCCCGGTGTGGCCGCGGTCCAGCGCCAGTACCGTCGCTCGATCGAGACCGATGCCGGTCCCCAGTGGATCGGCGCCCCCGGCATCTGGAGCGGCTCCGCCTTTCCCGGCGCAACGGGGACCAAGGGTGAGGGCGTGGTCGTCGGCGTCATCGACACGGGAATCAATCACGATCACCCATCGTTCGCCGACGTGGGCGGCGACGGCTACGACCACGAGAACCCGCGCGGGCAGTTCTACGGATTGTGCGAGCCGGTGACCGGAGCGCCCTTCTGCAACGACAAGCTCATCGGCGCATGGGACTTCACCGGAACCACTCCCAACGACGACAACGGTCACGGAAGCCACACCGCGAGCACCTCGGTCGGGAACTCGCAGGACGCGGTCGTCAACGCCCCCACGCTGGAGCTCGAACGATCCATCTCGGGGGTCGCGCCGCATGCCAACCTCATCACCTACAAGGCCTGCCTTGCGATAGGCAGCTGCCTGTCGCCGAGCCTCGTCGCCGCCATCGATCAGGCGACCGCCGACGAGGTCGACGTCATCAACTACTCGATCGGCGGGGGTCCCAACGACCCCTGGATCGACGCGGACGCCCAGGCGTTCCTCGCGGCGCGCGACGCGGGCGTGTTCGTGGCGACCTCGGCGGGAAACTCGGGGCCGGGTCCCGAGACGGTGGGCTCCCCGGCGGATGCTCCCTGGGTGCTGGGTGTCGGTGCCAGCACTCACGATCGCGCGTTCATCAACGCGGTTACCGATATGTCGGGAGGAGCGACTGCCGCACCTGCAGACATCACGGGCAAGAGCTTCACCTCCGGCTACGGTCCCGCGCCGATCGTCTACGCCGGCGACTACGGTGACGAACTCTGCGGCGCTCCCTTCCCGCCGGGAACCTTCGACGGGGAGATCGTGATCTGCGATCGCGGCGTCAACCCACGCGTCGAGAAGGGCCGCAACGTCGAGTTGGGCGGAGCCGGGGGAATGGTGCTGGCGAACAGCGAGGCAGAGGGGGAGTCGACGGTCGCCGACCCCCACGAGCTTCCCGCGGTCAACATCAGCTTCGTCGCTGGGAAAGTGCTCAAGGATTGGGTCGCGGACGGGGGCGAGGGCCACAGCGCCACGATCGCCGGCACCACCGCCGACCAGCGTCCCGCCAACGGCGACGTCATGGCCGGCTTCAGCTCGCGGGGGCCGAACAAGTCGGTGCCGAGCGTTATCAAACCCGACATCTCCGCGCCCGGAGTCGACATCCTGGCCGCAGTCCACACCACCAATCCGACCGCACCCGCCGAGTACGGACTGCTCAGCGGTACCTCGATGTCGAGTCCACACATGGCCGGATCCGCCGCGCTCGTGCGGGCGTTGCGTCCGGAGTGGAGCCCGGCCGAAGTCCAGTCCGCGCTGATGACGACCGCACTAAACACGACCATGCGGAAAGAGGACGCTTCCTCGCCGGCCGACGCCTTCGACATGGGTGCGGGACGCGTAGACCTCACCAAGGCGGGTCGCGCCGGTTTGGTGCTCGACGAGAGCGCGCAGGACTACGAGACGGCAAACCCTGCTGCCGGCGGCGATCCCTCGAGGCTGAATCTCCCGAGCCTCGGCAGTAACGATTGCACCGGAACCTGCACGTGGACTCGAACGGTCGAGAACTCCCTCGATCGGAGGACTCGATGGACGGCGTCGACCTCCGCCCCTCAGGGGATGTCGTTGTCGGTGAAGCCACGCCGTTTGACGCTGAATCCCGGTGGGGAGGCGACGATCACGGTGACCGCCGACGTCGGCCGCTTGGCGGGGGGCGAGTGGACCTTCGCGCAGGTCGATTTCGCGCCCCAGTCGGGGACTTCCCCCTCGGTGCACTTCCCGGTGGCGGTGCTGCCGGGCGGCGCGCCTCAGGAGGTAGACATCGCGGCGCAGGAATCCAGCGGCTCCGAGTCGGTGACCCTGACCGCCCCGGTGCGCATCAAGAAACTGGGTTCTAAGGTGTTCGGGCTCGAGCAAGGCCGGGTGACCCAGCAGCAGCTTGCCCAGGACCCGACACCGCTCGATCCCTACGACGGGCTCGGCGGAACCTTCCACATCACGACCGAGGTCGCCCAGGGATCAAGGTTCCTGGCCACCGAGATCACCGAGACGACCTCCACGGATCTCGATCTCTTCGTCGGACTGGACGCGGACGGCGACGGGGAACCGGATGCGAGCGAAGAGGTCTGCCGCAGCGCCTCGGAGACGGCCATCGAATCCTGCAAGCTCGAGGCGCCCGAGGGCGGCACCTACTGGATCATGGTGCAGAACTGGCTCACCGGGCAGGGGCTCGACGATGTCTCGCTGGTCGCCGCGACCATTCCGGGAACCGACGAGGGCAACCTCACGGTCAAGGGACCGGGCGGCGTCGTCCAGGCCGGCGCGGAGTACGACGTCTCGCTCGAGTGGGATGAGCCCACGATGGAACCGGGGACGACCTGGTTCGCGCTCGTTCAGCTGCGCTCCGACGATCGAGCTCCCGATGGGAACGCCGGTTCCATGTTCGTCACGATCGAGCGGCAGCAGAACTAAGGAGAGCCGCTGGCTCATCCTCGGGCTTCAGTACATAACAGGCAGTAAGCACACAACCTTCCTAATAAGCTATTCGAGCATTCGCTTTTTGGGAATCGAAACGCTGTCGATTTCTGCCGCGGAGTCCTATGCGCGGAGGCTCCAGGTGTGCATATCCTTCTCGTTGCGCCGCAGACCGCGCGACGCATGCTGCGTCACTCGCCACGCTCGCCTAGGAGGATCACTTCAGTGACTCGCCCCACCCACCTCTCGCGTTCCCTCGTGCTGCTGCTTTCGGCTGTGCTGTTGGTGACCGGACTTCTGGCCGCGAGCCCCACTCCGGCCGAGGGAGCCTCCCAGGATCTGGTCGTCAGTCAGGTATACGGCGGCGGCGGCAACAGCGGCGCGCCGTTGACCCACGACTACATCGAGCTGTTCAACCGCGGTGAGGCGAGCATCGACCTCGAGGACTTCTCGCTTCAGTACGCCAGCGCCACCGGAACCGGGAATCTCGGTGCCAACTCCGGGCAGCTGACGGAGCTGGACGGCAGCATCGCGCCCGGTGGCTACTTCCTCGTCCAGCAGGCTGCTGGTGCCGGAAACGGGGCGCCGCTGCCCACCCCCGACCTCATCGATCCGACCCCGATAAGCATGGCCGCCGGTGCCGGCAAGGTGGCCCTCGTCACCGGCACTGATGGTCTTGGCTGCAACGGCGGGTCCATGCCGTGCGGTGCAGCCCAACTGGCCCGGATCGTCGACCTCGTCGGCTACGGCAACGCGAACTTCTTCGAGGGTGGCGGCGCCGCCCCCGGCTTGAGCAACGGAACGGCCGGCTTCCGGGCCGACGGTGGTTGCATCGATACCGACGACAACTCCGCCGACTTCAGCTCCGCCGCCCCCGCCCCCCGCACGGGGGCGACTCCGTCGCACGACTGCGACGGAAACGGTGGCGAGCCGGTCGAACCGTGCGAGGTTGGCGAGTCGGACCTCACCGCCATCAACGAGGTTCAGGGCGACGGCCAGCAGACGCCTATCGCCGGCGAGTCGGTCACCACGCGCGGCGTCGTGACCGCGGACTTCACTTCCGGCGGGGCGAGTGGCATCCCCCAGAACCAGGGCCTGCGCGGATTCTTCATGGAGGCGATCGCCGAGGACCGCGATGGCGAACCGCTGACCTCCGAAGGGCTGTTCGTCTTCGACGGGGGTGGCACCTTCGACGGCGAGATCGGCGATCTCGTGCACGTCATGGGGACCGCAGGCGAGTTCTCCAGCGTCACCCAGATCACGGCGAGCGAACTCGATGTCTGCGACGACACGGGCGTCGAGCTGCCGGGCTCGGTCGGACTGCCCCTGCCCACGGCGCCGGAGGACCGCGCCGAGATCCTCGAGCCACTCGAGTCCATGCGGGCCACCCATCCCGAGTTGACCGTGACCGAGTTCTTCCAGGTCGAGCGCTTCGGCGAGATCCGCCTGTCGGCCGACGGAGTGCTTCAGACCCCCACCAACGTCCACCTGCCCGGGAGTGACGAGGCGATTCGGCTGGCCGCCGACAACGCCGCCGCAAACATCGTCCTCGACGATGGGCGTAGCGGGCAGAACCTCAACCGCCTCGACAGCGAGGACCTGCTCCCCTACGTGCAGGCCGGCGGGACGTTGCGCATCGGCGACCAGCTGCGCGACCACGCCGCCGTGCTGCACTTCGGTTTCGGTGCGTGGCGGCTGCAGCCGATCGACATCGACGCGATCACGGCCGAGCTCGCCGCGAACCGGACCCGGCCGCGCCCGGAGACGCCGCCTGACGTCGGCGGAACGCTCAAGGTCGCGAGCTTCAACGTTCTGAACTATTTCGACGGTGACGGCCAAGGCGGAGGTTTCCCGACATCTCGTGGCGCCACGACGCCTTCGGAGCTGGCGCGCCAGACCGAGAAGCTGGTCGACGCCATCACCCGGCTCGACGCCGACGTGTACGGCCTCATCGAGATCGTCAACGACGGGGGAGAGTTCCAGGCCACCCGGACGATCGTCGAGGCCCTAAACGCCGAGCTCGGCGCGCGGGTTTACGACTTCGTCGACACCGGAGTAGTCGGCAGCGACGAGATCAAGCAGGCCTTCGTCTACAACCGCGGGACCGTCAGGCCGGTCGGAAACTTCGCCACGCTGACCAGCGCGGACGACCCGCGCTTCGACGACACTCGTAGCCGTCCGGCGCTGGCTCAGACGTTCACGCGCCTGGGGACGGGCGAGCGTGTGACCGTCGTCGTCAACCACTTCAAGTCCAAGGGACAGAGCGGCCTCAACGACCCCGACGACCCGGACTTCGACCAGGGCGACGGGCAGGGCTTCTGGAACGCCACCCGCACCGCCTCGGCGGAGGCGCTGGCCGACTGGCTCGCGACCAACCCGACACGGGTCCAGTCACTGGGCGCCCTGATCATCGGTGACCTCAACGCCTACGGACGCGAGGACCCCATTCAGGCGCTCGAAGACGCGGGATACGAGGATCAGTTGGTCCGTTTCACCGAAGGCTTCCCCTACACCTTCACCTTCGACGGCATGCAGGGCACGCTCGACACGGCGCTGGCGCTGGACCACCTCGCGGCCCGCGCGACCGGCGCGGCGGTGTGGCAGATCAACGCCGACGAGGTTCCGGCGATCGACTACAAGGAGTCGGTGGGCTTTCCCAACAACCAGCGCTTCCGCACCCCCGAGATCGCCGAGGCGTACTATGACCCGAGCGCCTTCCGCTCCTCGGACCACGACCCCGTGATCATCGGGCTCGACCTGGGACGAAGCGATCATCCCGGGCCGCCACCGGGGGGGTGAGTCAGACCGACCAACGGCGCTCGCTACCAGGCGACGTCCGAGAATCCGCGTGCAATGAGCTGCGGCCTCCCGCCGGGGCGCGCTACGCAGACGCGGTCCCGGAAGTCGACGAGGAGGAGATGCCGGCCGGACCGGTCCGGGTGCACCTGCCACCAGCCGCCGCGCGCGACGGTGGCCAGCACCTCGCCCGTGTCGGGGTCGACCGACACCATGCGCGACCGGGCTCCCCTGGGGGCTTCTTCTCCGAGGACGAGTCCACCGGTCGGCGCGTGATGCCCGTAGAGGCCCCATCTCGCGCTATGGGGCGCGGGATCGGGCACCGACGGCGCGGCGAGTAGGTCGGTTGGGGGCCTGGCGGGATCGATCACGTGGATCTGATCCGGTGAGTCCATCGGCGTCCACACGGCGACGGACAATCTTCCGTCGGGCAGCCACACGGCCTCGCCCACCTGCATGGCGCCATCGCCGGGCTCGACGCGCGTCTCCCGGCCCGAACCGAGGTCAAGGATCACCAGGGCCTCGCCGCATCCGTTCTCGGTGCAGCCACGGTAGGCGAGGTGATCGCCGTCGAGGCTCACCGCCGGATCGGCGCCCCAGCCGAGAACCTCGGGGTCGCCGCCCTCCAGCGGAACGCGCACCAGCCGCCGCCCCTCGACACCCGGTCGGAAGGTCGAGAAATAGACGGTGGAACGGTCGGGGGTGAGCGCGGGCCTTACCGCGAGGCCGGGGTCGGCGTCACCGGGATCGTCCGTCCCGACGACCGAACGGTCGGCGATCACCCGGAGCACCTCGCCGGTCTCAGTACTCGCGAGCACGAGCTCGCCCTCCCTCAGCCCCACGAAGCTCGAGGACATCTCCTCGACCGCGGCCTGTGTTTCGGAGAGGGGCGCCCCGCGATCCGGGGTCGAGAACATTTCGGCCCCGAACAAGGCGATCAGTGCCAGCGCGGCTACACCCAACATGATTGTTTTTTCGTGCCTCGCGATCGGTCTCATGTAGTCAGAACGCCTGGGGCCATCGGAAGGTTGCATACGCGGGTTGCCCCGCGAGCCCGAGGGATTCTTTATCCACTGCGGCGACCGCGACGAAGACCTTCCCCGGGGACAACGGAAGGATCGTTTTCGTGCGGCGCGGAGATCTCTGGAGCATGAACCAGCGCGGCGGCAACCAGATTCGGCTCACGAAGACCAAGGCGCGCGAGACCGCTCCGACCGTCGCTCCCGGCGGAAAGAGAATCGCGTTCACGCGCATGCGAGGGGAGTATCGGGGGGCGGTGCTCACGATGCGCATGGACGGAACCGGGCTCAAGAGGTTGACCGGTTTCCACAATGCGAACGTCGGACCGAGCTTCTCTCCCGATGGAAAGAAGATTCTCTACAACTGGGCTTCGGGAGAGGACATCGGTCAAGTCCGTGTAATGAACCGCAACGGCACGGGCAAGAAGCGGCTGTCCGGGACCAAAGACAACTTCTCGGCGGTGTGGGCCGGCTCGGGCAACCGAATCGCCTACTTCAACCGGCTCGGTCGCAGGCCGGGTCTCTACGTCATGAAGGCGAGCGGGTCCAACAAGGAACGGATTCTGGTGGGACCTCTCTCCAGCGTCGACGACTGGGGGCTCGATGGCCGCATCCTGTACACCACCGCAGACGGGCACATCGGTGCGATCAACCCGAACGGCTCCGACAACCAACTCCTCACGAGCGGCAAGCGGTGGAATCATTCGCCCTCCAACTCGCCCGACGGCACCAAGATCGCCTTTCAGAGTTGCCGTGGATCCAACTGCCGTTTCTTTCTGATACAGGAGGGCTCCAAGCGCAAGCTCTCCGGAATCACCCGCCCCTCCGACGGACCCACCTGGTCCCCCGACGGTCGACGGATCGTCGTTCCCTTCTACCGGGCGACCGGGAAGCGATGGGACCTCAAGCTGCTGGAGACGGACGGATCCTCTGCCTGGCTCACGCGCCGCGGCGGAATCAGAGAGGGCGCGGCCTGGCAGTCGCGATGATGGAGATCACAACCGATCCCCGGGCGCCGGTTCGGGTGATGGTGGCGCGATTGATGTTGAAAATGGTCGCATAGCGCGGACTACAGCCAACAAATGCGGCGCAGGGCTGTCATCTTTAGGTCCCGCACGATCGAGGGTCAAGCACGCGGGGCGGCGACGAGCGTAGGCTGGGCGAGGATGGGTCGAGAGCGGCTGCAGATCGAGTTTGGCCGTCACGCCGGCTGGATAGTCGAAGCGATCGACGCCCTCGGTCTCGACGCGATGCCGGCGGCGTGTCGCGGCGCGGGGGATCCCAATCTGTTCGGACTTCTTGCCGACGCCATGGGGGCGCGGCCCGGCATGCGGGTGCTCGACGTAGGGTGCGGGATCGGCGGACCGGGTGCCTGGCTCGCAACCGAGCGGGGCTGCGAGGTGGTGGGGACCGATGTGATGGAGGAAGCGGCCCGCGGGTTGAGGCGACTTTTTCCTCAGCTTTGCACCCTCGTCTCCACCTCGCGGGCGTTACCGTTTCGGAACGCGAGCTTCGACGCGAGCTGGGCGATCGGGGTCCTGGAGACCATCGCGCACAAGAGCGAGGCGCTGAGGGAACTTGCCCGGGTTCTGATCCCCGAGGCCCGGCTGGCCGCTTACACCTTTGTCTCGGCCGCCAACGATGTCGACGATCCTCCGATTGCGGATCGTTTCCAACCACTCGATGCCTTGATAGAGGACTTCGAACGCGGCGGCTTCAGGATTCTCTCGGTCGAGCCCTTCACGCTCGCTCGTCCGCCCGCTGCCTGGCGCAAGGCCCAGGACTCCGCGCAAGCGCACGCAAGCCGGTTGCATCGCAACGATTGCGCGCGCGAGGCGGTGGACCGGGAGCTGCTCAAGTTCGCGCGGCTGTACACCTCGGGAGAGATCCAGCCATGGGTAATCGTCGGAGCAAAGGAGGACTCATGACCGAGCTCGCGAAGGAGCATCCGCACGAATATCCCAAGGGTTCAGCGGCACTCGCTGCGGACGAGATCGCCGAGCTAGCTTCCCACGCGCCCGGGTGGACCCTCACGGAGGGGCGGCTGGCCCGGACGTTCACCTTCAAAGACTTCCACGAGGCCTTCTCGTTTATGACGCGCGTCGCCCTGCTGGCGGAAGCAGAGGGCCATCACCCGGACATGCTGTGTTCGTGGAACCGAGTCGACCTCTCCTTTTGGACGCACACGGTCGACGGTCTCACCCGGAACGACTTCATCATGGCCGCCAAGATCGATCGGTTCTCATAGCCACCTGAGGGGCTGTCCCGGCAGGAGGGCGCGGACCCGAGTCACTTGAAATCCGGGATGGAAATATTTGTGCTCGCAACGAGTTTCTCCTAGTAACGAGCCTAAAGGGGGCAAGAGATGAGTGACTTTGGTGCGTGGATCCTGCTGCTGGGTCGAATCCTGATTGCGCTGAACTTCATCGCGGTCGCCGGCTTCGCCCATCTGTCCAAGGGGTCGATGTTCGTCGGGATGGCGCGGCAGATGGGCTTTCCCTTTCCCTTCCTTGCATCGTGGGCCGCCGGGTCGTGGCTCGTTGCTGCGGGGGCATCGATCGTGCTTGGCGTGTGGGCCGATCTCGGAGCGCTCATGATCGCGGTCTTCGTCATCGTTGCCGCGGCGTGGTTCCACCGTTTCTGGGCCATCGACGACGAGAGCCTGAAACAGTTCCAGACTCTGCTGTTCTGGCGCAACGTGACATTCCTGGGAGCGGCGCTGGCGCTGTTCGCCTTCTTCACGGCCTTTGGACACGACCTCCCACTCACGATCACAGACCCGCTGTTCGATCTCCGTAAGTAGTGGCTGTGAGCGACTTCCAGCCGGCAGTGGCTCTCGTCCGTCACGGCGAGACCGAATGGAGCAAGGATGGCCGCCACACCGGCCGGACCGACGTTCCACTCACGGAAGCGGGCCGGGCCCAGGCGCGCCTTCTCGGGGAGATGTTGGGCGGATGGCGCAAAGCTCGGGCGATGACCAGCCCCCTCCAGCGCGCGGCGGAAACCTGTCGCCTCGCGGGTTTTGCTCATACCTGCGAGACGGTCGATGAGCTGAGGGAGTGGGACTACGGCGTTTACGAGGGAAGGACCACGGCCGCCATTCGCGAGGAGATCCCTGGATGGGGCATCTGGACCCATCCGGTCGCCAAGGGTGAGTCGGTCGATGAGGTTGGAGAGCGCGCAGACCGCGTGATCGAGCGCATCAGAAACGAAGGTCGGGATGCCGTCGTGTTCGCGCACGGGCATCTCCTGCGAATCCTGGCGGCCCGTTGGTGCGGGCAGAAGGCGACGCACGGGAGGTTCCTCGCGCTGGATACCGCGACCCTTTCGGTACTCGGCTACGAACGCGAAACACCCGTGGTGCGGATGTGGAACGCACCCTCTCGGCCGCGGACGGCCGAGTAGTCCCGGAGTTGAAAGCTTTGGCAGCGGGTTGACAGGAGCGCAAATCCGAGCCCTCCCGGTCGAGCGTGGGTGGATTCCTCACAGGTTCGGCGGTAGGTCGAAGGCCGAGAACAACTCGGGGCCGGTGTCGCGGGGGAAGGACCTGCATGGCGGCGAGAAAGGCGAGCTCGATCGTCTCCCGCTCGACGACGACTGCATCCGGCTCGTCTTCGCGGGGTGCGATCTCGTCCAGCAACCGGTCCGGGTACGGCTGGAGCCACGGCACTTCGGCAAAGGACTTCAGCGTGGTCTGACGGCGGGAGCTCCGACGCAGCATGTCCAGGCACACGTTCGTTGCGATCCGGTAGAGCCACGCGCGGAACAAAGACCCGCCGTCGAAGCTCTCACGGCGGTCCCACGCGCGCAAGAACGTCTCCTGCACGGCGTCCTCCGCCTCGTCGAACGAGGCGAGCATCCGGTAGCAGTGAACGTGCAGTTCGCGCCGCCGCCGCTCGGTGAGAGCGGCAAAGGCCGACTCGTCACCGGCGATGGCGGCGGCGACCATCTCGTCCGGTCGGGCGGTCATGATCCGAACACCCGTTTCCTAAAGTCGCGATCGTCCGCTTATCTAGCCGGGTCACCCCGCCTCTCCTGCAGCACCCAGGTGTTGCCGTCGGGGTCGCTGAAATCGGCGAACGACCCGTAGTCCGCGTGCACGACGCGGAAGTCGTCCCCGGCGCGGTGATCGACGTCCAGATTGAATCCGAGTTTCTCGGTGTAGAAGTCTTTGGTGCGGTCCACGTCCGAGACGGGAAGCAGCACAAGTTCGAGCTTGAGATCCATGATGAACCTCCTTCGTTTGGTTCGTTCAGAGTCCATTCTTCGTGCTCGAGCCCATTTTCGGGTGTGCACGAGCCCAGCCATGCTTCCAGGAGTGTCGTCCTGGTGCCTCCTTTGCTCGAGGTCCGACGGTCTACAAGCTGTAACGCCGGCCGCCACGAAAACTCATCGGTGGCGCGATGAAGCCTCGGACCATCGTCACTGGAGACCCCGTTGGGGATTTGGAATGACGATGGTCGCGCTGGAGCCGGGGGTCCGACGTCTGAGCCCCATGCAGTGACTGTCAGGCCCAATCGGCATAATGACTGTGGGCGTGCGGGTTCGGAGCCGAGGAGCCAAGGGTGAGCCAGCAACCGGTACATCACAACGGGATGTGGTGGAGCAGGGTGCTTGGGATCCTGTGGCTGTGGTGGCTGGAGAACATTCTCGCACTCATCTTCGGCTACATCGCCAAGAATCAGGTCGACAGGTCGGGCGGACGGGAGTCGGGTCGAGGGATGCGATCGCCGGTATCGTGCTCGGCTGGATAGGAGTGGGCACGCTGCTGCTATTCCTGGTCCTAGCGGTCGGTGCGTTAGAGCGTGGCGCCGACTCCGGCTTCTAACCAACGCCCCCGCTCACCTGATCGCATGGTATTTGATGTGGGGTGATGCCGGGCGCCTCGATCGCACCCACCTGGTCGAGTTCGAGGTCGCCGACGCTTTCGAGCAACCGCCTGGAGAGCAACTCGAGAGTCGTGATGCACATCGGTGACGGCCTGAAGGCGATCATCGTCGAGGCTGATGTTCGACACGAAAGACCGGAGAGGAGTACGGCTCAGCGACTGGCCGACGTGTCCAACACCAAGTACGCCCACTACGGCATGGAGTACACCGCGGATACCTACATGACGAGAGGCACTTTGGCGCTCAAGGTCCGCAGAGTCCTGGCCTGGACGAACCTTCCCGAAGACGCGAGATTCCTCTTCTGAGTCGATCAGACTCTAATATCTCGTCCTCGACAACCTGTCGACCACACCACCAAGGCGCTCGGGTCGTGGGCGCGTCACAACGGGGTTTCGCTGGTGTTCACCCCGACCCACGCGAGCCATCTCAATCGCATCGAATGTAACTTCTGGCCTTCAAGGAGTTCGTGGTCGACGGCTCCGACTATTCCGATCACTAGGAGCTCGTCATCGCCACTCGGTCATACCTGCGCTATCGGAATCACCGCAAGAACGGAATCCGGGCGCGTGAGCTTGAAAGGCGGCGGAAAGTTGCGTGACACCCCGGGGGAGTTCCCACCCCTGAGAAGATCTAGTGCGGTGACGCGCCGGCCTCCCGGGCCAAGCGCGCCGCACCGGCCGCAGGAGGATTGGCGGCCGGCACGTCGCGAGCTCCGGATAGCGCCTCGCCGAGGCGCCTCGTCAGCAGGGGCCGAAGCGCTCCGCCCCGGTCTAGCAGGCTGCCGGCGAGCACGACCGGGAACCCTCCGGCACCGGTTGCGCAATGCCGCCGCACCGCGATGAGTGCGGTCATGAGCTCGTCGACCGCCTGGTTGGCGATCGCGCGGGCAACGTCATCGTCGAGGGAAACCACTTCAGGGGCGAGGGCCGCCAGCGTGGACCTGTCTACGCTGGCCGAGTACGTGCCGCTGACCACATCGTCTAGGGACTCGACTCGGAAGAACCTGAGCACGAGGTCGACCAGGGCAGTGGCCGGACCCCGTCCGTCGACGGCGCGTAACGCGGCGCGAACGGCCCGGACGCCGATCCAGTAGCCGCTGCCCTCGTCGCCGAGCAGGTAACCATGACCGCCCGCGCGCCGGCTCTCTCCGGCTGCGTCGTAGGCGACGGCCATCGCACCGGTGCCCGCCACCAGGATGGCTCCGGGGGGGTCGGCGTTCGCCAAGAACGCAATCCGAGCATCGTCAGAAACGGTGACCGGGCAGTGGAGACCCAAGCGCGCTACCAGCCGTTGAACGCGCCCGTAGTCCGAAGGGCGTCCCGCTCCCGCGACGCCGAAGTGGGCGGCGCCGGGTTCGCGACCCCTCAGTGCACCGATCACGGCGGTGCGCATGGAGGTCAGTGCGACGTCATCGCCCACTGCCAAGGGATTGCCGGGGCCAGCCACGGCTTCGGCCTCGATGTCGTCGTCGGCGCCGATAATGACGGCGTGCGTCTTGGTTCCGCCAGCGTCGACGCCAAGCCAGAGCGGTTTCACGTCGCGGGCAGAACGACGTGCACGCCGTCGAGATCGACCGGGACCCCTGGCGTACCCGAGGCGTCCATCTGTCTCATCCCTTGACGGCCCCGGCGGTCAGCCCCTTGATTATGTGCTTGGACGCGAACAGGAACAGCAGGATCAAAGGCACGCTCCCGATGGTTAGGCCGGCGAAGATCATGGCCCAATCAGTCTGATAGGTGCCGAAGAAACTCACGATGCCCGCAGGAATGGTCTTGAGTTCGTCGGTTTGGATCAGGATCAATGGGAAGAAGAAGTCGTTCCACAAGGGGATGAAGTTGAAGATGGCGACCGTCGCCAGAGCCGGCCGAATAAGGGGCAGCATGATCCGCCAGTAGATGTGCCATTCGTTGGCCCCGTCGATTCGGGCGGCATCCTCCAGGTCCTTGGGAAGCGTCCGGAAGAATCCCGACAGTACGAAGATGGTGAAGGGCATGCCGCTCGCCGCATAGATAAGGATCAGCGACAGGCGCGTGTCGTAGAGCCCAAGTGTCTTCATAAGAAAGAAGATTGGAACGATGCCGAGCTTGATCGGCAACATCAACCCAGACAGGAAGTAGACGTAAAGCACGTTGCGGCCCTTGAAGTCGTAACGTCCAATGGGGTAAGCGGCCAACGATCCGACCACGAGGATGATGGCGACGGAAGCCATGGTCACGATTACCGAGTTGAGGAAGTAGTCGGAGAGGTGCCCGATGCTCCACGCCCTCTCGTAGGCGTCTAGGGATGGGGCGGCCGGCAGGCTGAAGGGGTTGTCGAAGATCTCGGTGGTCGACTTGAACGAGGACATGACCATCAGGAACAAGGGGTACAGGGTGCCCAGCGAGTACAGGATCAGCGCTCCGTACAGCAGGACCTTGAGCCCCCGGCCGCGCATGTAGCCACCGATCGGGAAGGTTTCCTGCAGCGCCGCCATTAGTAGATGATCTCCCGGCGTTTGAACATGCGCAGCCACACGTTGGAGACGACGAACACCACAAGGAACATGAGCACCGCTAGGGCGTTGCCGACGCCGACCTGGTTGGGATCCTCGCTGTCGAACGCGATGCGATAAAAGAGCAAACCGAGGACGTCGGTGGACCCCCCAGGGGTCGCGTCCGACCCGGCCATGGAATAGATGAGGTCGAACGCGTTGAAGTTTCCGATAAAGGTGAGCACGGTGACGATCGTGAGGCTCGGCACCAGGAGCGGGAGGGTTATGTACCGGAAGCGCTGCCACGCATTGGCCCCGTCGACCTGCGCCGCCTCGTCGTAGTCGTCGGGGATGGCGGCGAGATTGGCGAGAAAGATGACCATGGGAAAGCCGATCCAGCTCCACGCATTGACAAAGATGATCGTCGTGAAAGCCGTCGTCGGATCCCCGAGCCAGGAATGCTCCAGCGCGCCCAGGC
>JBOGWW010000163.1:0-15785 GCA_050693655.1 Actinomycetota bacterium
CGACTGACCGGTGAGCACGGCCCCCAGCTCCGTGACTCGATCCTCCGTGATGAGTCCCGCACCGGCCGCACCGGTGAGCTCACCACCGTGGCTCGCCTGACGCCATTCGTCGCAGTAGAGCTCGCAGAGTTCCACGGCGCCCACTTCCATCTCAGCCTTGCCTGGACCGTCGGCACCCAGCGCGTTTATGTGCATCCCCGGTCGCAGATCCGCCGCTCCGATTACAGGCTCGTACCCCGGAGTGACGAGCGTAATGACCTCGCACTCCAAAGCATCGCCCACCGATCCCGCACTCCACCCGAGTTCATCGGCCGCCGCCTGCGCGGCGGTTGGGTTCACATCCGCGCAGACTCCGTCTTCGTAGCCGGCGGCTTTCAAGCAGGCGCCGGCCCAACGCCCGTGCAAACCGCAACCGATCAGACCCACGCGCTGTGCGCCGTCACTCTCGAGCGCCTGCGATGCGATCGCAGCCGCGGCGCCGGTTCGCAGTGCAGTTACCGACCGCCCGTCGATGAGAGCCAGCCAGCGCCCCGTTTCCGCGTCGCTTGCGATGATCGTTCCCGTGACCGTCGGCAGGTTACGAGTTGCATTGCTCGGAAACGACGTCACCCACTTGAGTATGGCGAGCCCGTCACCAGAGGCCGGCATGGCTCGAAAGTCGCCGTGTGGTGCGCTGTCAAGGTAGACCTTGGCCGGCATGCTCCACTCGTCTTTCGCGTACCGAATGAAGCCGTCTCGTACACACTCGATGGCCCGTTCCGGTGTGACGACCCGCATCACGCTGGCGTAGTCGAGAACTGCAACATCGGTGCTCATGGAGTGTTTCTAGCTCATCTTTCTCGACGGAGCCAGACCCACGAGTAAAGCCTGGGGATTGCGATCATGGGTCGCATGGCGATACCTATCCCACATGTCGGGCTCGTCCCGTTTCTGCTGGTCGTGATGCTGATGCTCGGGCCGGCCGCGTGCAGCGACGGCGAGGATTCCGAAAGAGCCGGCACTCCCGAAACCTCCCCGGAGCCCGCAAGTCCGGAACCCTCGCCGACCATGTCGAAGAGCGCACGCGTGCGACCCTTCGATCCAGAGAGGGTGAACCTCGAACTCGAGCCGGTCGCCGAGGGCCTGGACGCTCCGCTGGGAGTAACCCATGCGGGCGACGGGAGCGAGCGCCTGTTCGTCGTCGAGCAGACGGGAAGGGTGAAGATCCTGAGCGACGGCGAGGTCCTCGAGGAACCCTTCCTGGATGTCGGCGAGGCGATCGTCGCCGGGGGCGAGCAGGGCTTGCTGGGACTGGCTTTTCACCCCGAGTACGAGCGCAACGGGCGCTTCTTCATCAACTACACCGACGTCAACGGCGACACGGTCGTAGCGGAGCTGCGAACCTCGCGCGATCCCAACGTCGCGGACGAGGGGTCGGTTCGGCCCCTGTTGCAGCTCGACCAGCCCTTCGCCAACCACAACGGCGGGCAGCTTGGGTTCGGACCCGACGGTTTTCTCTACATCGCCACGGGGGACGGCGGGAGCGGAGGCGACCCGGAGGATAACGGACAGGACACGAACGCGCTTCTGGGAAAGCTGCTGCGAGTGGATGTCGATTCGGGAGACCGCTACGGGATACCCGAAGACAACCCCTTCAGGGGGGGTGGCGGTGCGCCCGAGGTCTGGGCCTACGGCTTGCGAAACCCCTGGCGTTTCAGCTTTGACTCCGAGACCGACGAGTTGTGGATAGCGGATGTTGGCCAAGGCGACTTCGAGGAGATCAACAGAACCCAACCAGACGAGGCGGGGCTGAACTACGGCTGGAATGTCATGGAGGGAACGGAGTGCTTCGGCGGGGGCGACTGCGATCGAAGCGACAAGGTCCCCCCGGTCAGCGGTTACACGCACGACCTCGGGTGTTCGGTGACGGGCGGTTACGTCTACAGGGGGAGTGACTTTCCATCCCTCGACGGCGGCTACATATTCGGAGACTTCTGCTCGGGAACGATCTGGGGAATCGACGCGCGCACGAGAGGCTTCACCGAGCCGGCCGAGCTACTGCAGAGTGATCTCGGGATCAGCTCCTTCGGCGTCGACGAGGACGACGAACTGTACGTCACCGACCTAAACGAGGGCCGCCTGATGAGGGTGGTCGCTCGCTAGACCTCCGCCACCATTCGTTTGGGTACTCGGGGCGGCCTTTTCCATCTGACGCCCGCTCAGCGGCAGCGATATGACAAAGGTGTCGAGTTCGCTCGTCTGGCGGCAAGGTCGTCTTCACCTTGGGGGACGATAACGACATCGATTCGATGAACCCGGCGGTGGGCCTCGAGGCGCCGGCTTATTTCATGTACGCGCTCAACTACGACCTGCTGGTGAACTTCTCCCTCGAGGACTTCTCGCCGACACCTGGACTTGCCGAATCGTGGGAGACGAGCGAGGACGGTCTCACGTGGACCTTTTACATTCGCGAGGGCATGAAGTGGTCCGACGGCGAGGACATCACCGCCGAGGACGTCGCCTACACCTACCAGCGGACGATCGACGATCCGATCGGAAACTGGAAGTCCTACCTGAATCAGATCGACGAGATCAACGTCGTCGACGACTACACCGTGGAGATCACTACCAAACAGGAGACGCCCAGCCTTCTATCCGCTTACGTCTACATCCTCCCGGAGCATGTCTTCTCCGAGATCGACAAGCAGGAACTCAAGACCTTCGAGAACTATCCCAATCCCGTGACGAGTGGCCCCTTCCACGTCGTTGAGTGGCGTAAGGGTCAGTTCTTCCGCATGGAGGCGAACGAGGACTACTGGGGTGGCACTCCGAAGATCGACGAGGTTATCTACCGGATCTTCAACAATTGCCTTAGTCCAGGCGCTCAAGTCGGGCGATATCGACTTCGCGGATACCCTGGGGGCCGATGAGCTGGGGCTGTCGATGTTGTTCATCACTCACGATCTCTCGGTGATGGTCGATGTCTGCGATCGAATCGCCGTGATGTACGCGGGCGAGATCGTAGAGGAGGGCCCCGCGCACGCGGTGTTCGACGCGCCGGTGCATCCTTACTCCAGGGCCCTGTCGGAAGCTTTTCCCCGTGTCGGCGAGGAACGGTTCAGGCGCGCGCCGATGGGTCTGGGAGGAGACCCGCCCGATCCGGCCCACCTGCCGTCCGGATGCAGCTTCCACCCCCGGTGTCCCGCGGACTTCGCCGAGTGTCCCAAGATCGATCCCTCGTTGTACGAGGTGGGACCCGGTCGTCAAGCCGCCTGCCTGCTGGTTCGTTCGAAGGATCCGGTCCGATGAGCGGGGCCGCGCCCCGGATCGATTCGGGCGAGGACGTTCTCCGGGTCGAGGATCTCCGCGTCACCTTCCGCGGTCGCTCCGGGCTGTTAGCCGGACTGTTCGGTCGCCACGCGCCCGGAGCCCGCGCGGTCGACGGTGTCTCCCTGGACATCAAGCGAGGCCAGATCGTCGCGCTCGCCGGCGAGTCGGGTTGCGGCAAGACGACTCTGGCGCGGACCATGATGGGGCTGGAGCGACCGACCTCGGGCCGCGTGCTCTTCGGCGGCGCGCCGATCAGGGATCTGCGCACCTACCGGCGGCGGGTCCAGATGATCTTCCAGGACCCCACCGGGGCACTTAACCCTCGCCAGACCATCTACGAGTCCGTCGCCGAGGGCTTGCGCATCCACAAGGTCCAAGGCGACGAGGAACAGCGCGTCGCAAAGGCTATGTCCCAGGCGGGACTTCGTCCGCCGGAGCGCTTCTTTCTCTTGTATCCGCACGAGGTGTCCGGCGGACAGCGCCAGCGAGTGATGATCGCCGGAGCGCTCGTGCTCGAGCCCGAGGTCATCATCGCGGACGAGCCGGTGTCGATGCTGGACGCGTCGGTGCGCGGCGAGATACTGCGGCTTCTGCTAAAGCTGCGCGACGACCTCGGTTTGACAATTCTCGTCGTGACGCACGATCTGGGCCTTGCCTGGACAGTCGCCGATCGGGTCACGGTCATGTAGCTCGGTCGGATCGTAGAGGACGGGCCCGCCGAGGAGGTCCTGGGCGACCCGCAGCATCCCTACACGCGTGCCCTTCTGGCCGTGGCCGCCGAGTCACCCGAGGGCCGGCGCTCCGTCGAACGACCGATCCTCACCGGCGAGCCTCCGGATCCCACCAGGATCCCGCAGGGCTGCCGCTTTCATCCCCGTTGCCCCGAGGTGGCTTCGGGCCGAGCCGAGGCCGCCGGCATCCTGCCGCGCGGCAGGGGAGAGGAGCCTGCGCTGGACGAAGCCGGTTCCGATCATGTGGCCGCATGCTGGCTGGCGCAGAGGTGATCCCTGTGTCGGGGGCCCGGCCCGGTTGGCGGCGCGAATCCAGAACCGGCATCGAAGGGTGAATTGGTCTCGGGTCGGGACGGTTACTCGGCCCAGGGACCGACGCCGCCGATCCGCTCCACGGTGATGCGCGTTACGAAACCGGGCGGGGGATCGGGCATGGGCGGGAACTTCCCGACGTCCGGACCGAGATAGACGTAAGCGAGCTCTTGCAGGAACTCCGGCGCGCCGCCCTCCGTCACCTCGGCGGTGCCGTCCACGATGAGGTAGGGAACGAGCCCCATTTCGTTGGGTTCATCGCCCTCGAAGGAGAGCGTCACGCGCGGATCCCTGCGCATGTTCCGAAGTTTCGTCTGGTCGAACAGAGTGCCGATGCTCAGGACATCGCCGACGAGACCGACCCAGGCACAGGTGACGTGCGGGCGTCCGTCGCGCCTCAGCGTAGTCAGGTGCCCGATGCGTCCCGGTTGGAGAAAGACCTTTGCGGTGTCCGGCAACGACCTCATAGCCCAGAAGAACAGCCCCTCTGGGCGCGCGTCAAGAGCCGAGGTCGTTAGACGGCGGGAGGTTGCTCGGTGACGCTGAAGCGGATCTGTTCCCCCTCGACGTCGGCGTCCAACTGCTTGTCGTCAAGGAAGTCGGCCGCGTTCTGTTCGAGGTACACGGGTGCTCCCTCGGCATCGAGGACCTTGTCCCCGGGACCGGGCTCGGGCGCCAGGGCGATCTCGAGGCTCGCCTGGTTGTCGTTCTGCGGCTCGGCATAGATGCGCAACCCGCCACCTTCGACCTCTGCGGTGTCGACTATGCCTTTGATTGCCGTGGCTGCGTCTGTGGTGATCGTGAGCACGATCGACCAACTCCTTTGGGATCGCGTTGCCTACGAACTCTTGCCACTACCCAGGAAGGGCCCAAGATAACGTCCCGCGGCGGTTTCCCTACTGAAGCAGGCGGTCGAACCTCCGTTCCCAGCGCCTTCTGCCCACCGGGGTCCCGTCGTGCCAGACCTCCAGATCGAGCTCCAACGAGTAGGCGCCGGCGCTCGAAGACAGGACGGAGCGCACTTCGGTGGTGGCCGTCGCCTCGGGCCAGGAGATCTCATAGCGGACCCTCCCCTCGGCCCGGGCCCGGCCGGGATCGGTGGTCGAAACGGAGACGCGCCCGAAATAGGACTCGGTCGTCTTGGAGCCGACGGGGGTGTCGTAGGTCGAGCCGTGATCGACCACGTAGTGGGTCTCGCGGCCGAGGACGTCGTGCTCGATGCGCCACTCGACCCTGCTGCTCCCATCGATAGATTTCGTCGCCTCCTCCGCCCGCCCCCTTTCGGCCGGCGGCCGCCGGAGTTCGGGAGGGGGCCAGACGTTGGGCCAGTCGGTGCCGGCGAGCGCGAGACGCAGGCGGTGACCCCGCTCGAGGACCCACGACGTGGCGCTGAGATCGATTCCCACCTCGTAGAGCTTGCCCGGTTCGAGGGGGGCCGGGTCGGTGTGTGAATCGCGGTGGGTCAGGTTCAGAAAGCCCCGGCTGACGAGCGCCGAGGTGCCGTCCTCGAACACGTCGCACAGCTTGGCCGAGACGAACGCAACCGGCTTGTCGGCGGCCACCGCCAAGTCGATACGCGGATAGCCGAGTATCTCCACGTCATCGGGGAAGGGGCCCCAGTCGTAGACGAGCGAATGGACCTCGTCTCGTCGCTGGTCCTGGGGCTGACCCCAGGGGAGGAGGCCCGCGCAGGAGAGGTGCGCCGTCCAGCCGGTGTCGCCGCGCACCGCGAGTCGATCGGTGGACCCCTCCCGTGCGGCGGAAGCAAGTGTGAACTCCTCGGTCACCAGTCGTTCGGGCGGCCAGGTCGACTCGTGTCGCCAATGGCCGCGCATCTCCGCGAGGTCGGGCTCGGGGCGCGTGGAACGACGCACGAACAAGGTGATTGGTGGTTCATGATCGATGCCGTTGGCCTCGTCTCGCAACCAGCGATCCCACCACTTGATCATCTCGGGCACGAGGTCGATATGGGGGCCGGGCAGCGAGGTCTCGGTCGATGAGTGCGACCACGGGCCGATCAACAGACGCCTGGGGCACGTGAGTTGCTCGAAGGCGCGGAAGGTGGCGTTGCAATAGCCGTCCGCTCAGCCCGCGACGATCATGGTCGCGGCCTCGATGGCGTCGTAGCGGGGCCGCAAGGAGCCGTGCCGCCAGTAGTCCCCGTCGTTCTGCTGCTCGAGCCACCCGACGATCCAGGGCTCGAGCGCGTCCACGCGTCGTTTCCATTCCTCGGGCCACGCGTCGTCCGCGCTCGAGGGCACCGGCGGCAGCGCGTTCATCGGCGTCATGTAGAGGCAGTAGTCGATCTGGTCCAGTCCCCGCAGCGCGCCCCCCTCGTAGTGGACGTCGTCGGTGTAGCGATCGTCGGTTGCGTAAATGGCGATGATCGCCTTGAGCGGTTCGGGTCTTTCCATCGCGACCTGGATCGAGTTGAACCCCGAGAAGGAGGTGCCGTACATGCCGACGTTGCCCGTGCAGAAGTCCTGGCCGGCCAGCCAGGCGATGACCTCGCAGAGGTCGCGCTGCTCGCTCGGCGGGTATTCATCGGTGGCGATGCCCTCACTCGATCCGGTCCCGCGCAGGTCGACGCGCGCCACGGCATAGCCGCCCTCGTCGCGCAGCCGCCGGTATTCGGGGATGTAGCTGGAGGTGAGGTCATCCTTGCGATAGGGAAGGGCTTCGAGAACGACGGGGGCCGGTCGGGCCGGAAGGTAGAGGTCGGCGGCCAGTCGCACGCCGTCACTCATCTCGATGAGAACCCTCTGTTCCTGCGTCACTGGCGGGTCATCGTACAAGCGCCCACGTCGGTATGGTGCTGTTGAACCGGTCGAGTCCTTTCTAACTAGAACCCAAAACGGACCTTCTGAAATGGGGAGCCTGATGAACCGCTACGACGCAGTCGTGGTCGGAGGGGGCCACAACGGACTGGTCGCCGCCGCCTACCTCGCTCGCGGTGGCGCGAGCACACTGCTCCTCGAGGCGCGCGGCAAAGTCGGCGGAGCCTCCACGACGGAACAACCCTGGGGGCCGGAGTTCAACGTGAGCGCGCTCTCCTATGTCGTGAGCCTCCTGCCCCCGAGGCTCGTCGACGAGCTCAAGCTGCGCCAGTTCGGCTACAAGGTGTATCCGCAGGAGTCCTATTTCATGCCGCGCACCGACGGCGATGCGCTCGTCATGGGCGGCAAGAACCCCGCGGAGCGGCGGGCCGAGATCGCGAGGTACTCGAAGCGAGACGCCGAGGCGCTGGAGCGGTGGGACGAGTGGATCGGTGCGCTCGGGGCTCTGCTGGCGCCGTTGCTGATGCAGCCCGCTCCCGCCGTCGGTTCGCGGCGACCCAGGGATCTCGCCGCGTCCGCGCGCGTCGGCTGGCGCTTCCGCAAGCTCGGCGTGCGGGGAGTCGCCGACCTCACCCGGCTCATGACGATGAGCATCTCCGATCTGCTCGACGATTGGTTCGAGTCCCCCCAGGTCAAGGCGATGCTGGCGGTCAGCGGAGTAATCGGGACGTGGGCCGGACCGGCGGAGCCCGGAACCGCGTACGTCATGCTTCACCATCACATCGGTGACCTCGGCGACGGTCATGTGGGCCAGTGGGGTTTCGCCCAGGGTGGCATGGGCGCGGTGGCGAATGCGATTGCGTCGTCGGCGCGCTCCTTCGGGGCCGAGATCAGAACGGGCTCTCCCGTGGAGAGGATTCTCACCCGGAACGGAAGAGCCACGGGCGTGGCGTTGAAGGGCGGCGAGGAGATCTCCGCCGGCGTCGTGGTCACGGCGACGCATCCCAAGATCGCCTTCCTCCAGCAACTGGACCGCACGGAGCTTCCCGGCGACTTCGTAACCGACATCGAGCGATGGAACAGCCGCAGCGGGGTGGTGAAGATCAACCTCGCTTTGGCGGAGCTGCCCGAATTCACCTCGGCCCCCGGTGCTGCGCCGCACATTCAAGGGGGAACGATCGCATTCGCACAGGACGTCGAGCACATCGAGCGCGCCTTTCAAGATGCGCGCTCCGGTCGGGCGGCAGGGCTCCCCTTCGCAGACATGTGCATTCCCAGTTATTTCGATCCGAGCCTTGCCCCCGAGGGCAAGCACGTGATGTCCCTGTTCACACAGTGGGTGCCGCACACCTGGGCGAACGAACCGGACCAGAGCGCGCTCGATGCCTACGCCGATCGCATGATCGATGCGGTGAGTGAGCTGTCGCCGAACCTCAAGGGGTCGATCCTTCACCGTCAGGTAATCGGTCCCCACGAGATGCAAGAGGACTACGGGCTGGTTGGGGGAAACATCTTTCACGGCGAACTCAGTCCGGAGCAGCTATTCCACCTGAGACCCGCGGCAGGATACGCCGACTACCGGACGCCGATCCGCAACCTCTACCAGGCAAGCTCTGCAACCCACGGTGGCGGAGGGGTCACCGGCATCCCGGGGCTCAACGTGGTCGGACAGATCAAGAGGGACCGCAGATTACGGAAGCTGGGACGCTGATCCCGACCCAGATTTTCGTTGCGATCCAGGACGCGATCCAGCGTTTCGTTCGCCACGAACCCAACCCGCGGAAACCATGCAGACCCTCAATCCCGCAACCCGGCGCGCAACCCTCTGACCCGCTCCGGATCGACGAGTCCCGCGGCGAAGGTCTCGCAGCTCGCGGCGCCCATGGCGACTCCGGTGCGAATCGCATCGTGAAGGCTTGCGTGCGCGCCGAGCTCCATGACCAGGCCGGCAACGAAGCAGTCGCCCGCCCCCACCGGGTTGACCACCTCGACCTGGGGCGAGGAGAGCGCGTGGACCTCGCCGTCGCTCGCGTACGCGACCCCCGCGGCGCCCACCGTCACCACCACCGCCTTGGGCCCCCGCCCGAGCAACTCCAGAGCAACCTCTCGCGCCCGCTCGATCGCATCGGCCGGCGCGTCGACCGGCTCGTCGTCGCCTTCGCCCAGTAGAGCCAGTGCCTCGGGCAGGTTCGGCTTGATGACGTCGGGCCGCGCCTCCAGCGCGGCTGCGAGATAGATGCCCGAGGTGTCGCAGATCGTGGTGCATCCGGCCGCCGCGGCGCGTTCGATCGTGCGAGCCACCGCGTGCTCGGGTGCTCCCGGGGGAAGGCTCCCGGAGGCGACGAAAGTGCCGGCACCGCTCAGGTGCTCGGCGAGCACCTCCTCGTATCTCACCCACAGGCTTTCGTCGATGGTGGGTCCGGCCTCGTTGAACACAGTGGGGGGCGACTCGGACAGCACCGTCAGACAGGAACGGGTCTCGCCGTCGGTTTTGACGCTGGCGAGGCCAAGGCCCTCGTCGTCGAGCAGAGCCAGCACGGTTCGTCCGGTTCGCCCGGCCGAGATGCCGGCCACCTGTGCGCCGTGGCCCATGCACTTCAGCGCGCGGGCCACATTGACTCCCTTGCCGCCACCGCGCACGTCCGAGGCGATGGATCGGTGCACCTTGCCCAACGCCGCGAGCTCGACCCGAATGGTGCGGTCGAGCGACAGGTTCGGGCAGGCGATCACCGCGAGGAGCGAGGCGGGGTCCGCGGGACCGCCGGTCGTGGAGTGTGCTTTCACGAGGGGTGACCTTATCCTGCAGGCCGGCCCTCGAGGAGGTCGGGTGACGCACAAGTTCGATCTGGATACGACATTGGAACGAAAGGACGACACGACCTCTCTGGGTGTGACCAACCCGGACTGGTGGGTCGACCGGGGCCCGCACGGCGGGTTCCTGGCGGCGCTGATGCTGCGCGGCATGCGGACTGCGGTCGCGGATTCCTCTCGCCGCATTCGCTCTCTGACGGTTCACTACATCGCCCCACCGATCCACGGCCCCCTCGAGCTGAAGACGGCCATCGAGCGCGTGGGGAAGTCGCGCATCTCCGTATCCGCGCGCCTGAATCAGGAAGGGGAGACCAAGGCGCTCGCCCTGGCCGCCTTCTCGACGGCCTGGAAAGCGGTCGAATGGACCGAGGCAACCATGCCGAGCGTGGCCGCGGCCGGAGACCTGGATGCCCTGCGGGCGGGCGAGGGGGTCGTGCCTCGCTTCTTCGAGAACTTCGACGCGCGTCCCGCGCTCGGTGATTGGCCCTTCACGGGATCGAAGCGGGCGCTCTCTGGTGGTTGGATTCGTTTCGCCGAACCCCGACCGCTGGACGACCTCGCGGTGGCGGTGTTTGCCGACGCGTGGATGCCAAGCGTGTTCACGCGCCTCAAGAGGCCGCTGGCGGTTCCGACGATCGATCTGACCGTCCATTTCAGGGTGTCACCGCCTCCGGGAGATCCCGGCAACCACGTGCTGACCGTGTTCCGTTCCGAGACCGCGGCCGACGGGTTCTTCGTCGAGGACGGCGAGATCTGGTCGTCGACCGGAACGCTGATCGCGCAGACTCGCCAGCTCGCCGTGCTCATGGCCGGCGGCTAGGCGAACCTCAATTCGATATCCGCGGTTCCCCGTGCTTGCGGCAGTGGGCGCGGTAGCCGGTGGGGGTCACCTGCACGAACAGCCTCTTGCCGCAGGCGGGACAGAAGCGCGGCGGATCGAGCGGATCCCGGCAGGTGCCGTCGCATTCGCCTCCCACCATTCGTCCGCACCCCACGCAGAACAAGTCAGATGACTTTGCTCAGCGCGCCGATGGGCATGCGAAGGTCGTTGATCATCTGCAGGTCCGCCTGTGGCCGGCGTCCAAGCGTGGTGAGGTAGTTGCCCACGATCAGTGCGTTGATGCCCGAGGTCATGCCCATGGCCTGGAGTTCGCGCAGCGTCACCTCACGGCCCCCCGCGTAGCGCAGGATGACCTCCGGCAACGCGAGACGGAACAAGGCGATCCACCTGATTGCTTCGAGAGGCTCGACGAGCGCGCGCTCGCCCAGCGGGGTACCCGGGCGCGGGTTGAGGAAGTTGATGGGCACCTCTGCCGGCTTTGCATCTCTGAGTTGCATCAGTAGCTCGATGCGCTGCTCGTGGCTCTCGCCCATTCCAAGGAGCGCACCACAGCACAGCTCCATGCCGAACTCGTGAACGTACTCGCAGGTTTCGAAGCGTTCCTCCCAGGTGTGGGTCGAGACGATGCTCGGAAAGAACGAGCGCGCGGTCTCGAGGTTGTGGTTGTAACGATGCACCTTGCCCTCGGCAAGCGTGCGCGCCTGGGCGCGCGTCAGGATCCCGAGACTGGCGGCGACGTTGAGGCCGGTTTCCCGCATCACCAGCTCGGTGGCTTCGAGAACCCGGTCGATGAGCCGCTGGTCCGGTCCCCGCACCGCGCACACGATGCAGAACTCGCTGGCGCCGAGCTCCTTGGTCTCGCGCGCCGCGGCGAGGATCTCGTCCAGGTCGAGGATGGGGCCGGGCCGCACCGGCGAGTCGGAGAAGCGCGACGACTGCGAGCAGAAGTGACAGTCCTCGGGGCAACCGCCCGTCTTGGCCGACAGGATCCCCTCGACCTCGACCGTCGGACCGCACCGCGCCAGGCGCACCTCGTGGGCGAGAGCGGCGAGCGACGGCGTGCTGCTCTCGTCCAGCCGGCTCAAGCGGGACAGCTCCTCGTGGGTTAGGCCTCGGCCTTCGTCGAGCAGCGCGTGCTCGGCCGCGGCCAGGACGGTGCGGGTCATCGAACCTCCAGTGGCAGGCGGGATAGCAGTTCGGGCGGGCTCGTGGCGACGGCGAGGCCGTCGACGCCGGCCAGCCAGTGCTTGTTCGCAGCGTGCAGCGTATCCGCGGGATTGAAGCGGTTGAGGTAGACGATCGTGTTGAGTCCTGCAAGGGCCCCGTCGGCCAGCCGCACGGCGTTGATCGTGCCGAGACCGGGATGAGCCACAAGGACCACCACGTCCGCGTTGAGCAGACGCGCCAGGGCCACGGTGTCGCCGTCGTGCGCCAGTGGGGAGCGGGCTCCGCCGACTCCTTCCACGAGCACGAAGCCGGTGGGTGGAAACTCGATCTCACCGACGAGCTCGGCGACTTTGAAGGGGGGTCCCCCGAGCGCGTCCGCCGCCATGGGCGGCGCCATGGCCCGGGGATAGCGGCGATGGCCCGGGCATACGTCGATCGGATCCTCGCCGCTGGCCTCGGCGAGGATGTCTGCGTCGGTGGTGCGGTCGCCGGGATCGAAGGACTGAACCGGTTTGCGGATGGCCACCTTCAGGCCGCGCTGCTGAAGCGCGAGCGCGAGTTCAACGGTCAGCCACGTCTTGCCGACCTCGGTGTCGGTACCCGTCACAACGACGGTCAGGTCAGGCACGACCGACGACCTCGTCCAGGGCAACTCGCAGCGATTCCACCTGCTGCTCGGTGTGAGCCGCACTCAGGGTCAGGCGCAGCCGCGACGTGCCGGGGGCCACGGACGGAGGCCTGATCGCAGGAACCACCATGCCTCGTTCGAGCAAAGCCGCCGAGGCCTTCATCGCCTCGTGCTCGTCGCCGACGACGACGGGCACGATGGGGGAGGGATGCCCGGGGGCGACGAGGTCGATGAGCGAGCGCAACCGTGCACGCAGTCGCCCACCCTCCTCGGAGCGGAAGATCTCGAGCGCCGCGAGTGCGGCACCGGCGTCCGCGGGGGAGCAAGCCGTGGTGAAGATGAAGGGACGAGCACGGTTGACGAGGAGATCGATGAGCGTCCGTTCGCCGGCAACGAATCCGCCCATGGCCCCAAGGAACTTGCTGAGCGTGCCCACGCGCAACGCATTCACGCCGGTTAGGTCGACGGGCGGACCGAGCACGGCATGGGCTTCGTCCAACACGAGCAGAGCACCGTGCGCGCGGCACAACTCGCTGAGCCGCTCGACGTCGGCCACGTCACCATCCATCGAGAACACCGTGTCGCTCACGACGATGCTGCGCCCCGTTGCGGGTAGCCTCTCGCTCAACGAGCGGTAGTCGAGGTGGTCGAACACCACCACCCGCGCCGCGGCCATCCGGCAGCCGTCGATGATGCTGGCATGGTTGCGCTCGTCGGAGAAGACGGTGACGTCCGGACCCCCGAGCGTCGCCAGCACCCCGAGATTGGCCGCGAACCCGTTGGGAAAGAGGAGGGCCGTCTCGGCGTCCTTCCAATCGGCCAGCGCGCGCTCGAGCCGCGAATGAACCGGGCGCGAACCGACGATAAGCCGGGCGGAACCGGAGCCGGCCCCCCAGCGATCGAGGGCCGCGCGCGCCCCCGTGGTCACGGCGGGATGAACGGTGAGGCCGAGATAGTCGTTGGACGCGAAGGACACCACCGGGGCATCGTCGAGGGTGCCGCTGGGACCGCTCAGGTCGAGATCCCGAAGCTCGCGCCAGCGACCCTCGGCCCGCACCGCGTCGTTCTCAGACGAGGCCCACTCCGACCACCTCACCCCGGCACGACCTCGTCGAGTGAGGCGCGCAGCACCTGCACGATGCGCTCGATCTCTTCGGCCGTGATGGTCAGCGGAGGCATGATGACGACCACGTCACCGAGCGGACGCAAGAGCACGCCTCGCTGGACCGCGGCGGCGCAGACGCGACGCCCGCGCCGCCGGCCGGCGTGGAGCTCGAGGCCGCACATCAGTCCGCGGAGCCGAATCTCCTTTACGGCTCCATGCGGAGCGATGATCTCGTCGAGAAGCGAGCCGAGCTGGGCCGAGCGGGCACGGACGTTTGCGAGAACGTCCCACGAATCCAACAGCTCGATGTGTTTCAATGCCACCGCCGAAGCGAGGGCGTTGCCCGAGTACGAGTGACCGTGATACAGGGTCTTGGGGCCGAGGTCCTCACCGAGAAAGGCGTCGTAGACGCGCCGGTTGGTGACGGTGGCAGCCAGGGGCAGATAACCGCCCGTCAACCCCTTCCCCAGGACCATCAGATCGGGGCGGATGCCGCATTGCTCGCCGGCGAACAGGGTTCCGGTGCGGCCGAAGCCCGTCGCGACCTCGTCGCAGATCAGCAGGACCCCGGTCTCCTTGCACGCCTCGGCCAGCATGGCGAAGTCTTCCGCGGGGGCGGTCTTCATTCCCGCCGCCCCCTGCACGAGGGGCTCGACCACGACGGCCGCCAGTTCGTGGGAGTGCTCGAAGATCATCTTCGTCGCCGTTGGCATGCAGGCCGGATCGTCGAACCCGGGCGCGCGCACAACCGGGAAGCGCAGCGCATCGAACAGCTCGGTTCCGAATCCACCGGCTCCGACCGACAGGCTGCCGACCGTGTCGCCGTGGTACGCGTCGCCGAAGGCCAGATACGAGCTATGCCCGCGCTCCCCGATGTTCACCCAGTACTGAAACGCGATCTTGAGAGCCTGCTCGACGGCCGCCGCTCCGTCGGAGGCGAACAAGAAATGAGGTTCGTCGAGAGGCACCTTCCGGGCCAGCGCCTCCGCCAGCTCGATGGTCACGCGATTTCCGTTTCCGAGCATGGTGGAATGAGCTATCCGGGCGGATTGGTCGGCCAGCGCCCGGTCCAGCTCGGGGACGCAGTGGCCGAGCGTCGTTACCCACAGAGAGGAGATGGCATCGAGATAGCGTCGCCCCTCGACGTCGATGAGCTCGCGCCCCTCGCCGCGCTCGACGATCACGGGCGCGTTGTCGGCGTAAGCGGCCATCTGGGTGAAGCCGTGCCACACGACCGCTGCGTCCCGCTCGATCCAATCAGTCATATGACCGAGACCCTAAGACACCGGGATTGCGGGCCGGGCCCACTTCGAGTGGTGAACCACTAGCTCGTGGACTTCCTGTTCGATCTGGCGGGGCCGGTCGTGGTCGTTGCAGTGTTCGCGTTCGCCGCGGCCGAGGGAGGACTGCT
Source organism: Actinomycetota bacterium (assembly GCA_050693655.1). Lineage (GTDB taxonomy): Bacteria > Actinomycetota > CADDZG01 > CADDZG01 > WHSQ01 > WHSV01. The sequence continues at coordinate 15,093 of JBOGWW010000163.1, forward strand.
GGTGGGGCTCTTCCTTCCCGGCGAAGCACCGCTGCTGGTCGCCGGCGTGCTCGCGTACCAGGGGAGGGTTTCGCTGAGCCTCATGCTGGTGGCCGCCTGCCTCGGGGCGGTGCTGGGGGACTCGGGCGGATACTGGTTCGGCCGCCGCTACGGGCGCCGGCTCGAAACCACCAAGCTCGGACGTAAGATCGGCGCGTTGCGCTGGGAGAGAGCCCGAAACTACGTGCGAGAGCGCGGGGGCAAGGCGGTGTTCGCGGGGCGCTTCATCAGCATCTCCCGCACGCTCGGCCCACCGGTCGCGGGATCCGCCCACATGCCCTACGGGCGGTTTCTGGTGTGGAACGTGCCGGCCGCAGTCATCTTCGCTGGCGCCCTCGTGATGACCGGCTACCTCGGGGGATCGAGCTGGCATCTCGCCGAGGAGAACCTCGGGCGGGCGAGCCTGGTACTTCTCATCGTCGTCATCGTCCTGGCAGTCTTCGTGATCGGTGCCCGGTGGGTCGCGGCGAACTACGTGTCCCTGCACGCTCGCGTCGAGCGACTGCTGGCGGAGCCACACATCAGGTCTCTGCGCAAGCGCTACGACAGACAGATCGCCTTTCTGGTACGACGCTTCGATCCGCGTGCGCGCTTCGGACTGTCTCTGACGATCGGCCTTGCGATCGTGTTCGTCTTCGGCCTGGCGTTCGGCGA
>JBOGWW010000164.1:0-11012 GCA_050693655.1 Actinomycetota bacterium
GTGGTGATGCTCAAGGTGAGCGGCGGGGGCTGGACGTTGCTCGAGTAGCCCCGGGGGCCGGTGCGAGCCTTGGCGGCCCACTTGGTTCAGACCAATTCGCGCCGATCGTCTACCCGGTTCAGCTTGCCGCCCTCGCTGCGCGGCACGGTGCCCGGTGCCTTCAGCGTGATCTGGGTGGTCACGCCGAGCGAGTCCTTGACGGCTTGCTGGATCCGAGCGCGCAATCCGTCGAGGAACTCGTCGGCCGCCACGACCTCGGCGCTCAGGACGTCGCTGCCGATCGTACGGAAGACGTCGTCCGTGACCTCGGTCTCGACGGTCAACTCGTCGAGCGTGGATTCACGCGTCACCACGAGACGGTAGTGCGGCGAGAGCTCGGCGATATTGCCCAACACCAGCTCGACCTCGGTGGGGTAGAGATTCACTCCCCGGATGATCAACATGTCGTCGGTGCGACCCTTTATCAGAGCCATTCGTCTGAGCGTTCGTCCACAGCCGCATTGCTCGCGGGACAGCGAGGTGATGTCACCAGTCCAGTAGCGCAGCAGGGGCAGCGCCTCTTTGGTGAGTGTCGTAAACACGAGGACCCCCTCCTCGCCTTCCGGCAGCGGCTCGCCCGTGGTGGGGTCCAGGATCTCGGGGAAGAAGTGGTCCTCGTTGATGTGACTTCCGTTGCGTTCCTCGATGCATTCGCACGACACGCCCGGACCGATGATCTCGCTCAATCCGTAGATGTTCGATGACTTCAGTCCCAGACCCGCATCGACCTCCGCCCGCATCCTCTCGGTCCAGGGCTCGGCCCCCAATATGCCAAGGCTCATAGAGATGTCGTCGGGTGAGACGCCTCGCTCGACAAACTCCTGGACCAGCGTCAGGCCGTAACTCGGGGTGCAGGAGATCATGTCGGGCCGAAAGTCGGCGATGAGCGTGAGCTGCCGTTCCGTCATGCCTCCGGACACCGGCACGACGATCATCCCCAGTCGCTCCGCCCCGTAGTGCAGACCGAGGCCTCCGGTGAAGAGCCCGTAGCCATAGGCGTTGTGCAACATCAGGCCGGGCTCGGCCCCCGCCATCGCCAGACACCGAGCGTTCACCCGGGCGAAGAGATCGACATCCTCGCGCGTGTAGCCCACCACGGTCGGCTTGCCGGTCGTGCCCGAAGACGCGTGAATGCGGCTGAGGTCCCTGCGCTCGAGGGCGAAGAGCCCGAACGGGTAGTGGTCGCGCAGGTCCTGTTTGCGCGTGATGGGCAGGCGCGTGATGTCGTCGATCGTCGTGATATCGGCGGGTTTGACGCCGGCTCCGTCGAACTTGACGCGGTAAAAGTCGACGTTCTCGTAAACGCGGGCCGTCAGTGCGGCGAGGCGCTCCGACTGGAGCCTTGCCAGGGCGGTGGGTTCCATTGATTCGAGTTCGGCTTCGAAGATCATCAGCGCGCCCCTCTCATCTCGGATTCCCTAGGTATACCGCCTCCGTGCACTGAGAGTGAGGGCGGGAGACGACGTTCTTCGGACCCTCCGACCCGCTCCGCGAGCCTCTGCGTCATCAGAACGCGGCGCGGGAGCCGGCGTAGCCGGCCCCCGCTAGTGCCAAACGGTTACGCGGCGTCGACCAAACCGTGCGGATTCAGCACGTACTTCTTGCCGGCTCCTTTGTCGAAGTCCTTGTAACCCTGCGGCGCGTCGTCGAGAGAGATCACCGTAGCGTTGACGGCCTTCGCAATCTGTACTTTGTCCTTCAGGATCGCCTGCATCAACGGGCGGTGATACATCATGACCGGACACTGACCGGTCGTGAAGACGTGCGACTTCGCCCAGCCGAGTCCGATTCGAATGCTGAGCGAACCCTCTTTGGCGGCATCGTCGGCCGCACCGGGATCTCCCGTGACGTAGAGACCGGGAATGCCCAGCCCGGCTCCCGCCTTGGCAACGTCCATGATCGAGTTCAGGACGGTCGCCGGAGCCTCCTCCGCCGCACCTGCGCCGTGCCCTCGGGCCTCGAATCCGACGCAGTCCACGGCGGCATCCACCTCCGGAACGCCGAGGATCTGATCGATCTGCTCATGCAGTGAGGCGTCCTGCCTCAAGTCCACGGCCTCGCATCCAAAACTGCGCGCCTGAGCGAGGCGCTCGTCGATCATGTCGCCCACGATTACCGTGGCCGCGCCGAGGAACTGAGCCGCGTGCGCCGCAGCCAGTCCCACCGGACCCGCGCCGGCGATGTAGACGGTGGATCCCGGGCCAACGCCCGCCGTGTAAGCCCCGTGGAAGCCGGTCGGGAAGATGTCCGACAACATCGTCAGGTCCTTGATTTTGGCCATGGCCTGGTCTTTGTCGGGAAACTTCAGAAGATTGAAGTCGGCGTAGGGGACCATTACGTATTCGGCCTGGCCGCCAACCCATCCGCCCATATCGACATAGCCGTAGGCGGATCCGGGACGAGCTGGATTCACGTTCAAGCAGATCCCCGTCTTGCGCTCCTTACAGTTCGAACAGCGTCCGCAAGCGATGTTGAAGGGAACCGAAACCAGGTCACCCTCTTTGATGAACTCGACATCCCGGCCCGCCTCGATCACCTCGCCGGTGATCTCGTGCCCGAGCACCAGGTTCTCGGGAGCGGTGGTGCGTCCACGAACCATGTGCTGGTCGCTGCCGCATATGTTGGTGGACACGACTTTGAGAATGACTCCGTGGTCGCATTTGCGTCCGATGTTGCGCTTGTCTACGCCGGGCCCATCCTTGAGAACGAGCTCCGGGTAATCGATCGTTTGAACCTCTACCTTGCCGGGGCCTATATAGGCAACCGCCTTGTTTCCACCCATTCAGGAAGACTCCCTTCAGAAAAAGTGAGCTGATTGCATCCGCTTGAGGAGCCTCGATAAGCAAGGCGATCATCGTCCTGAGCACGACGACTTAGCACCGGCTACCACCCCCCTCGGTGTCTGGGTTGCCGGTTGACGCTCTATAAACCCTGCTTGCCCGCTTGGCGTCGAGTTACGCAGTTACTCACCCATCGCCTTGATGACCAGGCGTTTGTTGCGCCGCCCGTCGAACTCCACGTAGAAGATCGCCTGCCAGGGTCCGAGGTCGAGCTTGCCCTCGGTGATCGGGACGATGACCTGATGGTGCACGAGCAGGTTCTTCAGGTGGGCGTCCCCGTTGTCCTCTCCGCCGCGGTGGTGCCGGTAGTCACCGGGATCGGGCGACAGCGCCTCCGCCACTTGGTTGGCCGGTTCCTTCCAGGACGGGGGTGCCACCTTGTCGAGCCACTCGAGGGCATCGGCCTGGATGCCGGGCTCGTCGTCGTTGATCCAGACCGCCGCGGTGATGTGCATGGCCGAGACGAGGACCATGCCCTCCTGTACGCCGGACTGCTCGACCGCGGCGGCGACCTCGTCGGTGATGCGAACGAACTCTCGCCGCTCGTTCGTGTTGAAGGTCTTGTAAACGGTGTGGGCTTTCATCGCCCTCCTCTCGGTTGGGCTGCTCCCAGGGGTGCAGCGAGGCGCGCCGGTACTACGTGACCGCCCCGTTAACTCTGTTCGCGGGCTCGTTCCGCATCCAAGAAGATATCGGGACGGTGCCGGCGTTTTGCCTCCTGGAAGAGCCGCCAGCGTTCCTCGAGATCGTCGAACCCCGATTGCACCTTCGCGGCGGGTAGCACGACCTGCTCGGTCGAACCCGTCGCGATCAGGTCGCCGAGCTCCGACGTGGCCGTGCACTCGCAGATGATCTTGCGCTTCTCCGTTCTGACGTGCTTGGCGATGATCTCGACGCGCATGCCGGGAAGCGCCGAGGCCAGGTGATTGACCGCGACCGCGGTGCCGAGGCCCTCGTCCGCCTCTTCGAGAAACGGCACGATGACCTTGCGACCCGCCTCCTCCATGTGACGAGCGATCCAATAGGTCGCGTAGACGGGATGGATCTTGCCGAGATCGTGGAATTGGACGGTCATCTCCTCGGTGACGACGACACCCAGGTGACCCTCGTAGCCGGGTGGGATCTCCTTCATCTACTTCCTCGTGAGCCTCAGCCGGACGCCCGCCCAGGCCGGGTCGGGATCGGGATGATCGAGTCGGTGATGGACGCCGCGCGACTCGCGCCGCAGCGACGCAGCCCGGGCGACCAGACGAGCCGCGCGCGCCCCGAAGCGAAGCTCGAGTAATCGACGGTCGGTGGTCGGGGCCAGGCGAGCAACCTCTTCGAGCTCATCGTGTGCTCGTCGCAATCCTTCGGCGTCGCGCTCGATGCCCAGAAAGGACGAGCTCAGATCCTTGAGTCGCGACCACTCGGCGCCGGCATCGAGCTTCACCCCTTGGAGCAAAGGAGGCTCGGGCATCGCCTTGACCCTTCCCGCGCGCTGTCCCGCGATGGCGCGCGCGGCGCGGCGTCCGAAAACCAGCGCCTCGGCCAGGGAGTTGCCGGCCAGCCGGTTGGCTCCGTGAACTCCGGTGCACGCACATTCACCCACTGCGTAGAGGCGCGGAATCGAGGAGCGGCCGTCGAGGTCCGTCTGGACTCCTCCCACCGAGTAGTGCGCCGCCGGTCTCACCGGCAGCAGATCCGTTGCCGGATCGAGCCCGAAGGCGCGACACCCCGTCACCACGGTGGGGAACTCGTGCTGGAGCACGCGCGCGTCGAGATGACGGCAGTCGAGCCACGAGTGGCGCGCCATGATGGCGCGCGCCACGACGTCGCGAGGTGCGAGCTCACCGTCGCTGTGATGCTCGAACAGGAATCGGCGTCCCTCGGCATCGACCACGAACGCCCCGGCCCCCCTGAGTGCCTCGGTCAACAGCAGCCGCTGGTCACCCTCACCGAGGGCCAGAGCGGTGGGATGGAACTGAACGAACTCCACGTCGGAGAGGCCGGCACCGGCATCCCACCCCAGAGCCATCCCGTCGCCGGTCGCGCCGGCCGGGTTGGTCGTCGAGTTGTACAACGCACCGAGTCCCCCCGTGGCCAGCACGGTCGAGGTCGCCTGAATCTCGAGCAACTCGTCGTCTGTGAGCACCCATCCGCCCACGCAACGCCCCTCCGATACCGCGAGTTGGACGCAGGCTCCCTCGACCCGTCTGACCCGCGCGGCGGCATGGTGACGGAGGGTCCGCATGATGGCCGCGCCGGTTGCGTCGCCGGAGTGTGCCGAGCGGGCCACGCTCTGGCCCCCCTCGCGCGAGAGGTGGAGCTCACCCCGGGAGTCTCCGTCGACGCGGTCGAAGTCGCAGCCGAGCTCGGTCAGCTCCATCACGCACTCGGGAGCCTCACTGCACAGCACGGCAACCGCCGACGCGTCCGCGTGTCCTGCCGCGACGCGCGTCGTGTCCTCGGCATGAAGCTCGGGAGAGTCCTGTTCCCCAAGTGCGGCGGCCACCCCACCCTGCGCCCAGGGAGACGAGCCCTGGCCCTTGTGACCCTTGTCGACCACCACCACCTCGGTGCCCTCGGGCAGATGAAGCGAAGCAAACAGACCGGCCGCGCCGGCACCCACGATCAAGACATCGGTGGTCATGCGGTCCACTACTTGCCCTCGAACCTCGGTGCGCGCTTGGAGAGAAACGCCTGGACCCCCTCGAGATGGTCCCGGGTGCGTCCGGCTTCCGCCTGCAGCTCGCTCTCGAGATCGAGCTGCTCGTCGAGAGAGCTCTCCAGCGCCGAGCGGAGCAAGCGCTTGGTCAGCGCGTAGGCCCTGGTGGGACCGGCCGCAAGCTCCTCGGCGAAGCTCCGCCAGGCGGACTCGAATTCGTCGAGCGGGACCACCCGGGTCACGAGATTGAGACGCAGAGCCTCCTCGGCGGACAGCGGCTCGCCCAGAGAGCACAGCTCCCAGGCCCTGGCCGCGCCGACCATCTTGGTCAGCCACCAGATTCCACCCGAGTCGGGGACGAGACCCACCTTGATGAAGGCGAGGACCAGCTTCGCCTTTTCGGACGCAATCCGGAAGTCACAGGCAAGCGCCAGGCTGGCGCCGGCCCCGGCGGCGACACCGTTCAGCGCGGCAACGACCGGCTTGGGGGCCGAGGTGATGGCTCGAATGAGCGGGTTGTAGCGGTCGACGAGAACGTTGCCGAGAGGCGCGCTCTCACCCTTCTCATAGCCCTCGGCAAGGGCGCCGAGGTCCTCGCCCGAGGAGAAGGCTCGCCCCTCTCCGGTGATGACGATGCAGCGCACCGAGTCGTCCGCCGCGGCCTTCTCCACGGCCCCCAGGAGCGCGTGACCCAATTCGTCGTCGAAGGCGTTGAGCACTTCCGGCCGGGCCAGGGTCAAAACCGCAACCCCGCCGGAGACTTGGGAGTTAAGAGACATGCAGGCAGGTTATTACGAGCCGAAGATGCTGGCCCTCGCCCTCGGGTTCGGATACCGTTCCGAGCACCACAGTGCGGCCGGCGAGGAAGGACGAACCAAGTGCGCAGACTCACATTGATCGCGGGGATCGTGGTCGCGATCCTGGCGTCGCTGGTACCGGTCGCGGCGGCCGGCCCCGGCGAGAGCACCGTGACCCTCAAGGCGGCCAAGCAGTCCCTGAAGTACGGGAAGTGGGTGCGGCTCGAGGGCCGGGCTACGCCCCCGCTGGAGGACGAGGTCGTCACCATCGTCGATCGACAGGACGGCCCCCTCCGCCAGGTCCGGACCGACGAGGAGGGGCGATACTCGCTGATGCTGCGGCCCCAGGAGAACCTGAAGCTGCGGGCCGAGACGGCGACCGCCGCCAGCGACTGGGTACCGATCAAGGTGGCCTTCATAGTCAAGGTCGGTCTGCGCAACGTCAATCTCTTCGGTCGCGCGAGGGTCTCCGGCTCCATCACACCCGCGCAACCCGGCAAGAGGGTCGTCGTCCGCCTCTATCGCGGTGGGAAGCTGCAGAAGCGCAAGCAGGTAAAGCTCCAAAACGGGCGACGATTCAAGACCCGAATGGACATCAACAAGCCTGGTTCTCACCGAGCGAGGGTGACCTTCGGGACCGAGGAACTCAAGAAGGGCTCGGCCGCGTCCAAGGTCCGGCGGCCCAACCTTCCGCCCCTTTCGGTTGGCTCGAGGAACGACTACGTCAAGCGGCTCGAGAAGCGGTTGATTCAGCTCGGCTACGTCATTCCCTCGGCAAACAAGAGCTTTGGGGTGCCGACGCGCGATGCGATGTTCGCCTTCAACAAGATTCAGCGGCGGGCACGCACCGGTGGGGTCACCGAATCAACCTGGCGAGCTCTCGCAAGTCCCAAGAGGCCCAAGCCGCGCGTCCGATCGCCCCATAACCACATCGAGATCGACCAGACCCGCCAGGTCGTCATGTTCATCCGCAACCGCAAGGTCAAGTGGATCCTGCACACGTCCACGGGCCGCAACGGTGCCACGCGCGACGGCGTCTTCCGGGTCAACAGGAAGATCGCAGGCTACTCGCCGGGCAGGCTCTACTACCCGAGCTACTTCGACGGCCTGCGCGCCATTCATGGCTGGCCCGAGGTGCCCAATTATCCCGCCAGCCACGGTTGCGCGCGCATACCGATGTGGGCCGCGGTCTGGGCGCACAACCGGGCCCCCATGGGAATTCAGGTGCGGGTCTACCACTGACCCCGAGCGGGGGTCTACTCGGAGCGAAAGCGGGGGGTCTCGAGCACGTTCTTGGTCTGTAGCTCACGCTCGGGGATCGGGATCGGGTAGCGACTGCTGAAGCAGGCGGTGCAGAACGAATCGCTCGGCAACTCGGTTGCGGCGACCATCCCCTCGAGGCTGAGGTACGCGAGCGAGTCGGCCGCGATGTGCTCGCGCACGCCCTCCACACTCAACTGCGAGCCGATGAGCTCGTCCTGGTTCGGCATGTCGATTCCGTAGAAGCACGGCCACTTGACCGGGGGCGAGGAGATCCTTACGTGAACCTCGCGCGCGCCCGCCTCGCGCAGCATGCTGACGATCTGGCGCGTGGTGTTCCCGCGCACGATCGAGTCGTCGGTCACCACCACGCGCTTGCCGGCGATCACTTCGCGCAGGGGATTCAGCTTCATCTTGATGCCCTGCTGGCGCATGGCCTGCGTCGGTTGAATGAAGGTCCGGCCCACGTAGCGGTTCTTGACGAAGCCCTCGCCGTAGGGAATCCCGGAAGCCTGCGCGTAACCCTGGGCGGCGGGCACACCCGAATCCGGCAGGGGCATGACGAGCTCGGCGGGAGCAGGGCTCTCCTCGGCGAGGCGCTGGCCCATGCGATAGCGCGTCGCATAAACGTTCTGTCCCATGAGGGCCGAGTCCGGCCGGGCGAAGTAGACGTGTTCGAATACGCAGGCCGCGACGGTCGGCGCCGCGAAGCGGTCGCTGGTCAGACCCTCCGCGTCGATGGTGACCATCTCGCCGGGCTCGACGTCGCGAATGAAGCGAGCACCGATGAGATCGAGCGCGCAGGTCTCCGAGGCGAGAACCCAGCCCCCCGATTCGAAGCGGCCGATGCACAGGGGTCGGAACCCATGCGGATCGCGTACCCCGAAGAGGGCTTGCTCGTCCATGATCGTGAAGGAGAAGGCCCCCGAGAGGCGAGGGAGGATCTCCCCGAGCGCCCGGCGCGTGTCACTCTGCCTTTGGGCGCGCGCGATGAAGGCCGCGACGATGTCGGTGTCGTTCGACGAGCCGAGCCGGGCCACCTTGGGCGTGGGATCGCCGCCGGCCTCGTCGAGTTGACGCTTGAGATCGAGGGTGTTCACGAGATTGCCGTTGTGGGCCAGCGCGACCTGGCCTCCCGCGCCGCTCTTGAAGCTCGGCTGCGCGTTCTCCCAGGTGTTGCCCCCGGTGGTCGAGTAGCGGCAGTGACCGATCGCGACGTGTCCGTGCAAGCTCCGCAGCGTCGGCTCGTCGAATACCTGGCTGACGAGCCCGAGATCCTTGTAGACCACCATCGAGTCTCCGTTGGAGATCGCGATGCCGGCCGATTCCTGGCCCCGGTGCTGCAGGGCGTACAGCGCGTAGTAGGTGAGTCTCGCCACGTCCTCGTCGGGGGCGTAGATCCCCACGACCCCGCAGGCGTCCCTAGCTTCTCCGGCCATGCCCCTCTTTATGCTCGTCGCCGTCCGCGAAAGTCGTCCTCCGCAGTTTCATTGAAAGCAATCCGCGCTACTCCATGCTACTGGACAGATGCTCGCTCAAGCCGCCTTCCCAGGCCGATCGTGCCTCTTCGAGGCCCGTCGCGAACACCGAGAAATCGCACAGGTCGCCGCCCACCGAACCGATCACCTCCGCGGCCACTCCGTGGGAACCCGCCCGCGACAGGACCTCGTCCACCAGGCTCTGAGCGCAGGACCCGAGCGCGCGGGCGGGGCTCTCCGCGTAGAGCGCCCGGTGGGGCTCCCTGCCTCCGATCTGCACCGAGAAACCCATCCCGGAGGCGAAGGCGCACTCGGCCAGGGCCACCGCCAATCCCCCTCCGGAGAGATCGTGCGCGGCGTTGAACCAGCCGCGCTCCGCGCCCGCGATCAGCACCTCGTGAAGCGCCCGCTCGGCACCCAGGTCGAGCGGGGGCGGGAGCCCGCCGAGGGCGCCGTGGACGATCCTGCCGTACTCGCTGCCGCCGAAGTCGTCGAGTGAGGTGGTCCCCAGCAGGACGATGGCGTCACCCTCGTCGCGCCAGCCGACGCCGACCGCCTTGGCCGGTTCCCCGAGAATCCCGAGCATCCCGATCACCGGAGTGGGATAGATGGGTCGCCCCTTCGTCTCGTTGTAGAAGGAGACGTTTCCGCCCGTCACGGGTGTCTGCAGGGCGCGACAGGCGTCTCCGATCCCGCGGACCACCTCGGCGAACTGCCACATGACGTCGCTCCGCTCGGGGCTTCCGAAGTTCAGGCAGTTCGTTATCGCGGTGGGGCGGGCGCCGACGGTCGCGACGTTGCGCGCCGCCTCTGCAACCGCGTGGCGCGCCCCCTCGTAGGGATCGAGCAGGCACCACCGGCCGGGACCATCGGTCGATAGCGCGACGGCGGTTTCGGTGCCCGGCAGCCGGATTACGGCCGCATCGCCGCCCGGGCCGATCACCGTGCCGAGAAAGATCATGTGGTCGTACTGCTCCCAAACCCACCGCTTGGAAGCGATCTGCGGCGAAGAAACCATCTGGAGGAAGGCGCGGCCGTAGTGCCCGGGCGCGGCATCTCCCGCCGAGGCCGCGTTGGTCTCGGCGAGCCAGCCGGGCCGCTCGGGGGGTCGCTCGTAGACCGGTCCCTCCTCGGCCAGCGCGAGACTCGGGACGTCCGCGACCACGGTGCCCCGGTCCACGACCTCGACCCTCCCCGTCTTGGTGATGTCCCCGAGCACGCGCGCCTCGAGGTCCCACTTGGCGCAGACCGCGAGCACCTCGTCGGTGTCGGTGGCTTCCACCACCGCGAGCATGCGCTCCTGCGATTCGCTGATCATCACCTCGAAGGGCTCCATGTTCGGCTCGCGCCGGTGCACCTTGTCGAGATCGATTCGAATCCCCGTGCCACCCTTCGCGGTCATCTCCGAGGCCGGACAGGAGATGCCCCCCGCTCCCAGGTCTTGGAACGATGCGACCAGGTCGCGCTGGATGAGCTCGAGCGAGCACTCGATAAGCAACTTCTCGCTGAAGGGATCGCCCACCTGAACCGAGGGCCTCATGTCGAGCGAGTCCTCGTCGAACTCCGACGAGGCGAGGACGCTCGCGCCCCCGATGCCGTCCCGGCCGGTGGACGCCCCGAACAGGATGGCGACCTGACCCGGCACCTCGGCGCGCCCGTGCATCAGCTTCGTGCCGACGACTCCCAGGCAGGCCACGTTGACCAGCGGGTTCTCGGCGTAGCCCTCCTCGAAGACGGTCTCGCCTCCGACCGTGGGGACGCCGATCGAGTTGCCGTACGACGAGATGCCGTGAACGACACCATCGAGCAGGTAGCGCGTGCGGGCATCGTCGAGGGAGCCGAAACGCAGGGGATCCAGCAGGGCGATGGGACGCGCTCCCATCGAAAGGATGTCGCGCACGATGCCCCCCACTCCGGTCGCCGCGCCGTTGAACGGTTCGACGAAGCTCGG
>JBOGWW010000165.1:0-4776 GCA_050693655.1 Actinomycetota bacterium
GAGGTATTGGACCGCGTAGGAGCGCCAGGGGCGCCAGCGCTCGGCGAGGCGCTCGGCCGCGCGGGGGCCGCCCGGTTGGCGCAGCTTCTCGAGTGCCCGTCTGACTCCTAGATCCGTGGGCAAGAAGGCGTCGGGATCGCCGAGCGCTCGCATCGCCACGTAGTCCGCGGTCCAGGGACCGATCCCCCGCAGCGACACCAGCCCGTCCGTGACCTCCGCTCGATCGGCTCCTCGGTCGAGCACGAGGGCGCCGCCGGCAACGGCCTCCGCGAGCGTCCTGAGCGTCACCTGGCGGCTGCCGGGGATGCCGAGCTCGCCGAGATCGGCCTCGGCGAGCGCGCCCGGTTCGGGGAACACGTGGGTCAGGTCCCCATTGGGTGCCGTGAGGGGTTTGCCGAAGCGACGGACGAGCCGGCCCGCGATCGTCCTGGCTCCGGCGACCGAGACCTGCTGGCCGAGCACCGCCCGAACCGCGAGCTCGAAACCGTCGACGGTCCCCGGCAATCTTCTTCCCGGATAAGCACGCACCACCGGTCCGAGCAGACGATCGGCGCCGAGCGCTCGTCGATCGCCAGCGGATCGGCATCGAGATCGAGCAGCTGCCTGCAGCGACTCACCGCGGGCCCAAGGTCGCGCACGTCACCGAGTCGCAGGTCGCAGCGCACGTGGTTCTCGCCGGCCGACAGCTCGACGATCGCATCCGAGATCGGCAAGTTGAGTGTTCGGCGGTACACCTCGCCGTCGAAGGACTCGATTCGCGGGATGGAACGCCTTCCCAGAAATGCGAGCAGGCCACGGACGTCGAACGGCGATCGATACGGAAGCCGAAGGGACATGATCCCCGGCGTGGAGGCCTCGCGGTTCGCGTTCTTCCGCCTCAGCTCGGTGGGAGTGGTCGCAAAGACCGATCTGATCGTGTCGTTGAACTGACGAACGCTGGCGAAGCCGGCACCGAACGCGACCTTGGTAAAGGACAGATCGGTCGTCTCGATCAGCACCCGTGCCGTCTGGGCTCTTTGAGCGCGCGCCAGAGCCTGTGGCGCCGCTCCCACTTCGGCTACGAGCTGCCGTTGCAGGTGGCGCGCGCTTACGTGCAGCCGGCGAGCGAGGCCCTCGACTCCTTCACGGTCGACGACCCCGTCTGCGATCAGCCGCATCGCGCGTCCCACGAGGTCGGCCCTCACGTCCCACTCGGGGGACCCCGGAGATGCATCCGGACGACACCGTTTGCAAGCGCGGAACCCGGCTCCCTGAGCGGCGGCGGCCGTGGCAAAGAAGAGGACGTTCGCACGCTTCACGGACCGAGCGGGACAACTCGGCCGGCAGTAGATCCCGGTCGAGGTGACGGCCGCGAAGAAACTGCCGTCGAAGCGCGCGTCGCGGCCCTTGAGGGCCCGGTAGCAGAAGTCGAAATCGAGGTTCACCGGGCCATCCTCGCAGCCCCCGCGGAGCTCGCCTAGCGGTTATCGGACGGGATCAGCGTCAAACGGCGCTGAGACGTGGGATATGGCTCGAAGCTCGCCCCTACATACGACCGTCAGGAGGGCGGCCGCGACCCGTACGCCGCCAGGAAAACCTCGGTCGCGGCATCGGCCAAGCGATTCAACTGCTCGGCCGACCAGGTGGAGTTGTGTCCCCGAAACATGACCGCGTCCAGGGGCCGGCCGAGGATGAGAAACGCGAAGTGCGTCGCCGCCATCTCGGGGTCCTCGACGCCGAGCTCGCCCCGCTCCGCCAGGCGAGCGAAGGTCGCGGCCAGCCACCGGATCGTCTGCGCAGGTGCCCCCTCGTGATATGCGCGAGCCAGGTCCGGTAGGCGGCCGGCTTCGCGACCTGGCCCGCAAGTACATCAGAGGGGGCCGGGGACCGTGCCGGGGGCGCTCGACCGCTTGGATGTGCGCCTGGAATGGCCCGCTCACATCCGTAACCACGCTCATTACGATCTCTCGAAACAGGGTCTCCTTGTCGCGGAAGTGCTTGTAGACGGTCTGCTTCGACGCCGAGGCGGAGGCGGCGACCTCGTCCATCGAGGTGCCCCCATAGCCCCTGGTCAAGAACAGTTCGGTAGCGGCCTCGAGGATCGCGTCGCTGGGAGGGTTGTGTGCCCTACCGCCCAGACGACCATTGGCATTCCTGCCCCTACGGAGCCTGTCTCGCGTGCCAATCGCCGCAGGCGCCCGACAACTCCATCGGGCGGGGTGGTTGATTATTGATGCATTAGGACTCCCCGTCCAAAGGAGGTCGCTCAGTGAAGCGCGAGGAAGCCCTCGAGTTCGTGGCCAACAACCACAGGGCGGTGCTGGTCACCCGGAAATCCAGCGGCGGTCTGCAGACCTCGTCCCTCACCGTGGGCATCGACGGCGACGGCTACGTCGTCATCAGCAGCAGGGAAACCGCCTACAAGGTTCGCAACCTGCGGCGCGATCCGAGGGCCACCCTCAGCGTCTTCACGGACGAGTTTTACGGGGACTGGATACAGATCGACGGGACGGCGGAGCTCATTTCCCTGCCCGAGGCAATGGAGAGACTCGTCGACTACTACCGGCGCATCTCGGGAGAGCATCCCGACTGGGACGACTACAGAGCCGCAATGAAGCGGGAAAAGCGCGTGCTCATCCGGATCTCGATAGACACGGTGGGCCCCACGCGAGCCGGATAACTCCTCCGTTCGGAGCATTGACATTCAGCCACCGTTTCGGTGGGTTGAGGTTCGAGTGCTCGGCGACTGCGAGGCGGGACGATCAGTCCGGCGGGATGTTCTGGTTCAGCCGGAAGAAGTTGTCCGGGTCGTAACGACGCTTCAGCGCCCTCAGCCGCTCGTATTTCTTGGCTCCGTAGGCCTGGCGTATGCGGTCCTCGCCCTCTTCCATGAGGAAGTTAACGTAGACGCTGGTGTGATGCGGCTCGAGGGCCGACCACAGGCCGCGGGCCCACTCCGTCTCCTCGTCGAAGCCGGCCGCGTCGGTAGTGACCGCATTGATGTTGAAGGTGTGGCCCGCCGCGCGACCGGCGAATGCGGTCTCATCTTCACCCACCCGGGAGACTTTGCCCCCCAATTGAAAGATCGGGCAAGCCGTTCGAGGAGACTCGATGCGCAAGCAATGCTCGACCGTGATGTCGATGATCTCGTCGCTCAGCCGGGTCACGTCACACGCTCGGAAGTAGTACCACCAGCCGCGCTCGAACGAGGGATCGAGCATCGCTTGGTGCATTACGAACGGCTTGGGAGCACACAGATCGACCAGTGGTGAGGAGAAGTTCCTGAGCGGTGCGAGCACCCTTTCTCCCTCCTCGATCGGTCCCGCGTAGCAAGCCACCACCATGACGACGGGTTTGCCGTGAACCTCTTCCGGGATCACCGGCAGCGGAGGCGCCTTTCGATTCACGACGATCGTCGTCAGTTCGTCGGGCGCGTCCTCGAGCCAGTCCCTGTAAAAGCGCAGCACCTCGGGCGCCTTCTCCATCGGCCAGATCAGGGGACCTGCGAGTACCGTCGGCCCCACCGGATGGAGCCGGAACTCGAACTCGGTAACGATTCCGAAGTTGCCGCCCCCGCCGCGAATGCCCCAGAAGAGCTCGGGATTCTCGGCGGCGCTCGCCTTCACGAACTCACCCTCGACCGTGACCATGTCCACCGACAGGAGCTGGTCGATGGTGAGACCGTGCTTCCGCATCAGCCATCCGATTCCGCCCCCGAGCGTGAGCCCCGCCAGTCCGGTGTGGGTGACGACGCCTGCTGGAACCGCCTGGCCGAAGGCCTGGGTCTCGCGATCGAGCTCGCCCAGCAGCACGCCGGCCTGCGCTCGCGCGGTTCTTTCCTCGGGGTCGACCCGGATTCCCTTCATCGACCCGAGGTCGATGACGAGTCCACCGTCGCACACGGAGTGGCCGGGGAAACTGTGACCTCCAGACCGCACCGCAGCCGTGAGCCCGGTTTCGCGCGCG
Source organism: Actinomycetota bacterium (assembly GCA_050693655.1). Taxonomy (GTDB): domain Bacteria; phylum Actinomycetota; class CADDZG01; order CADDZG01; family WHSQ01; genus WHSV01. The sequence goes on from JBOGWW010000165.1 coordinate 3,946, forward strand.
TACCTCAGCGCGGCGACGACGTCGGCCACGCCGGTGCAACGGGCGATTGCGGCGGGATAACGGTCGATGGATCCGTTCCAGACCTTGCGGTGCTCCCCGTAGGAGTCATCCCGGGGGCGCATGATCTGGCCCCCGAAGTAATTCCGGAACTCGCCCAGAGCCTTGTCATCGAGCTCGAACTCGGTGGTGACGGTCATGGTTGCCCTCCCAATCGGCCGGCGCTGACAGTCTGGCATCGAGGCCCGCCGGCAACCAGTACCACAAAGCCAACTTTTCCTCGCAGAGCGCGCTCCTCCTCGATGGCCGCGTGACATGGACGGCACAAGTCCAGGGTTCCGAGTACGGGCTTTCCGATGACCTTGCGACTCGCGCAGCGGACCCGAAGGTCATGAGAACTCGGAAGGCCACGCACCCCTGGGAAAAAAGACCAGCGCGCTTGTTACTTGTGCACCTTTCGTGCGGTGGCTTCAATGAATTGAGACATCTCTCCTGGTGATGTCATCAGTGCAAGCGAGAATTCATGCAGCAGCAAGCCTCGGGCACCGGTCGGAGCATGGGCGACCGAATCATCCGCAGCGGCGCCATTGCCGCAGCGATCGTGACGATCCTTGGACTCGCGCGGCTTCTGTGGCCCGACCCCACTCCCCGACTCGCCGGCGAGCTCGCCGACGTGAGCATCGTTACGAAGCTGTTCACCGCGGGCAAGGGAGCCATGGTCCCTCAGGACTGGCTCGTCAACCGAAGGGCCCTCGTTGCCATTCCCGAAGCCACGGTTGACCGCGCCAGCGGTGAGTTCTGGATCCCTCTTCCGAACAAGCGAGGCCCCTATTT